>JAAYIZ010000284.1 GCA_012523215.1 Thermovirga sp. | reverse complement strand
GGTTTTGTCACTTGGTTCCAGCAGCAACTCAGCGGGAGCTCCAATCCCCAGATGCAGTTCATGAACTGGTTCATGCCGGCTTTCCTTACCTTTATCTGCCTCAGCCTGCCCGGCGGAGTGCTCCTTTACTGGGGGGTATCCTCGCTCATCGGCGTGGGGCAGCAGTGGCACATCAAGAAAAAAACCGAGGAGGAGATGCGCGACAAGCCCGTTCTTCTAAAGGAAAAGCCCCAGAAGAAGTAAGGCAGGCCATAGTCCCTCGATGGAATGAAAGGGGTTAATACTGTGGAAGAGCATGAGACTTTTGAAGTTGAGGTAAACTCCCTGGAAGAGGCCCGCCATATCGGTTCCCTCCGTTGGTCCGTGGATCCTTCTGATATAGATATCCGCGTCATGGACGAGGGCAAAAGGCTTTTCGGCATCCTGGGCAAGAAGATCCGCGTCGCCCTGACCCTGAGGCCAAGAAGACCCGATGGACCTTCCCCCGAGTCATACCCTTTCCTGGAGGGCCTCATCAAGAGGATGGACCTTTTAATCGAACCCGAGGTCACCGGGCCAGGCAGTATCGATCTGAACGGAGAGGACGCTTCGATAGCCATAGGCAGGTCCGGCGAGACCCTTCGAGCCATCGAGTTCCTCACCAACCTGGTCCTCCGCAACGAGGACCGGGGGCGGAGAATTCGGATCGACAGCGGCGGTTACAAGGCCCGCCGCCAAGAGAGCATTGAAAAGATAGCCCTTGCAGCCGCCAGGGAGGCCAAGAGAAAGGGGCGGCCGATCCGCCTTGAACCGATGACCAGTTGGGAGAGGAGGATCGTCCATATCTCTCTCAAAGAGCGGGATGACGTCTCGACCTGCTCGATAGGGTCCGAGCCCTTGAGGAGAGTGGTGGTATCTCCTATTCATAAAGGCAATCACGGGATGGCCTGATCGACCTACTTTTTTCCTGCGGGGTCTGCCCTGGAATTGTTGATGGTATATTTAACGGGGGTGTTCGGAAATGACCGGGGAATTCAGATGCGTCACCTTTCTTTCTGACTTTGGGCTGGCCGATGAGACCGTGGCCTGCTGCAAGGGACTCCTTTTGCGAAGAGGGGTCACCTTGCCGGTGATAGACATCAGCCACGAAGTTCCCCCCTTTGATATCATTTCCGGCGGTTGGATGCTCGCGGGGGCGGTTCTCTACATGCCCGTCGGTATCCACCTGGCCATCGTGGACCCCGGCGTAGGAACCCAGAGGAGGATACTGGCCCTTCGATCCGGCAGGGGAGATCTCTTCGTCGGACCCGATAACGGGCTCCTCGTCCCAGCAGCGGAGAGGACCGGGGGCATCAGCCGGTGCTGGTCCATTGAGCGTATCCCGGGTGAAATGGAGCACGTTTCTCCGACCTTCGACGCCAGGGATATTATGGCCCCCGTGGTGGCCGACCTGGTAGGCGGAAAGCCTCCCGATAAATGTGGTAGGGAAATCCCCCAGGGGGATCTCAACCGGTTCCCGTTGCCTTCGCCCCAGTCTACGCCGAGCAAGATATCCGGCCATGTAACACTCGTGGACGCTTTCGGGACCATCAGAACCGATATTCCCTGGGACCACCTGGGGAAACTGGGAGATTCAGAGATAAAGGTCAGCAGCGGATGGCTTTTCAGCATCCCCGTGGGGCGAACCTTCTCCGATGTGAGTTCGGGGGAGATGGTGGCCCTGGAGGACAGCTGGGGATTTGTCTCCATTGCTGTGAACAGGGGCAGGGCCTCCGATATGCTTGGATTCAAACCTGGAGATCCAATTTCCGTAGATTTGACGATACCGGGGCGCTCCTGAGGGGGGAAAATTGTCTCAAAGCATTCAGGAGGTGGCTCGAATGAAGAGATATAAAGGAACCAGGATCTTTACGGCAACACTCTTGCTTCTCCTTTCGGCAGCTGTTGTTTTGTCCCTTTCCCCCGGCCCGGTAGCGGCGCAGGATGTTTTCACCGGTAACCCGATAGCCAGGATCGTGAAAGAGACGGCGCCGGCAGTGGTCAATATCGACACTGAAGCGATCGTCCAGCGATCCTCCTCGCCCTTCCCGGATGACCCTTTCTTCAGAGAATTTTTCGGCGATCGCTTCGACCGTTTCACCCGGGATGTGCCCATGAGGGGCAAGGGCTCCGGTTTCATCGTCACCCACGACGGTTACATCCTCACCAACAACCACGTCGTAGACGGGCCCGACAACATGACCATCGAGGTTACACTCTCCGATGGAAGGTCCTTCCCGGCAAAGATCGTGGGCAAGGATCCCTCCTACGACCTGGCGGTGATAAAGATCGATGCCAAGGATCTTCCCACCATTCCCATGGGTGATTCCGACAAGCTGGATGTGGGGGAATGGGTCATAGCCATCGGCAACCCTTACGGCTTCGAGAGTAGCGTCACCGTCGGCGTAGTGTCGGCGAAGAACCGGTCCGTCAGGGCCAGGAATCTGAACTTTGATGGTTTCATCCAGACCGATGCCGCCATCAACCCGGGTAACAGCGGTGGGCCGCTCCTGGACCTCTCCGGCCGTGTCATAGGCATCAACACGGCCATCGTCCCCTATGCCCAGGGCATAGGTTTCGCAATCCCCGTGAACATGGCCAAGCAGATAGTGGATGACCTTATCCAGTACGGGAAGGTCAACAGGGGATGGCTCGGAGTGTACCTTCAGCCCCTTACCAAGGAGTTCGCCAGCGCCTACGGCATAAAGGCAGGAGAGGGAGCCCTTGTGGCGGACGTGGTCAAGGGGTCGCCCGCACAGAAGGCCGGGGTAGCCAGGGGTGATGTCATCACCGAAATCGATGGCCGAAAGGTCAAGGACCCGGGCGACCTTGTCGTCGCTATCCGCCAGCATCTCGCCGGTGAAAAGGTCGAGTTGACGGTCCTCAGCAAGGGCGTCCAGAGGAAGAAGATGGTGACTCTCTCGACGGTGCCCTCCGACGTATCGGAGGCTCCCACCAAGCAGGAACCCGTAAGTTCCTCGAAGCTGGGCATATCGGTCTCGCCGGTCACGCCGGAGTTGAGGCAGAAGTACAGCATCGAGGAGGACGGTGGAGCCGTCATTACCGGCGTCCTCTCGGGCTCGATCGGCCAGAGAATGGGACTCCTGGAAGGCGATGTGGTCCTGGAGGTCAACGGGGAAGCCATAAGGGATGTGGCCAAGCTCGAAGAGATCCTCTCAAAAGACCTTAAGAATATTGCCATGCTGGTCTTCCGGGAGGGCAGGACCTTTTACGTGTCGGCGAATCTCTAGGATTTCTTCACCAGGTAAAGGTCAGGGGGCCTAAGGGCCCCCTTTCTTTTTTCCGTTATTCCAGGTCGTAGTCCTTAAGGGATTCCCTGTCCAGTGGGAAGCGGACCCTGAAAAGGGAGCCTCCCCCTTTGTGGGATTCGACCTCGACGAAAGCGTTGTGTATCTGGGCGATCCTCTTGACCAGGGGAAGACCGAGGCCGTAGTCCGGGGTGGTCCTCGAACTGTCAGCCCTCCAGAACCGATCGAAGCAACGGTTGATCTCCTCGGGGTCCAGCCCCGTCCCTTTGTCTTGGACCTCCAAAATCGCATGGTTTTTCCCGTTGTCGATGTAGGTGGTTATTTTTATCCTGCTGCCCGGCGGTGAGTACTTGCTTGCGTTTTCAAGAAGGTTGTTGGCGAGCCTCAGTATCATGACCTCCCGGCCGCGGGTCGGGGCGGAGTGCAGGTCCTTTTCGACACTTTGCCCCCTCCTCTGGGTGATGCTCTCCATGTTTTCCACGGCATCCTCGGCGATTATGAAGAGGTCTACCGGTTCCATAGAGTCGAGGCCCCTGAAATCGTCGAGCCTGGCCAGTTCAAGAAGGGCACCCACCAGGTTCTGCATGTCGTCGATGTTGTAGGTAAGTTCCTGGAGTTTTTTGATGTAGTATTCGGGATCCCTTTTCTTCAGCAGAGCGATGTCCACCGCCCCCCTCATGACCGCCAGGGGGGTCCTGAGTTCATGGCTGGCATCGGAGGTGAACTGCTGGAGGTTTTTCATGCTCCTTTCCAGGTTTTTGAGCATGTGGTTAATGTGGGTTACGATCTCGCCTATTTCCCGGTCCGAGCTGAAGGGGGAGGGGTCTATGGACATGTTGTTGATGGAAACTCTCGCCAGGGCCCTGTTGATGGCTTTGAGGGGTTTCATGGCTCCCGCGGCAAGTAGGCTTCCGGCAGCGATAGACACGATCATGCCGGCTGCGCCGGCCAGGATCGTCATCCAGAAGAGCAATTGCCTGGATTCAAGAAGCCATGCCAAGGGTGCCATGGAAACGAGGATTATCTTTTCATCCTCGAAAAACGTCACAGCGACCAGGGTCCTCCAGATGTCCCGATCCGAAAGGCAATGCCACGGCAGGATCCACCAAAATCTCGGCATGAACCTGTTTTTCGATGGGTCGAAGGTGAGGGGCCTCCCCTTGTCGGAGGCCCTAGCCAGTAGATCTTGGGGGACGAAGGGTGCCGAAGGGCTGGGAGGGAGGTGGAACATCAGGGCTTTGTCCTGGTTGTAAACCTGGAAAACCACTCCCAGGGTCCTGCTCCCCCTGGCCTGGAGAGGGAAGCGGCCGGCCTTTTCGTGAAAAGCGATCGTTTCCTTCATGCTCATAGCCAACGTGCCGTCGATCCTGCCTATCTCGAAAGAGGTAAAAAAGGTGAATACGGCCATCCCGAAGAGGGCTATGGTCACCATGATGGTCAGGGCGGAAAATAATACGAGCCTGAAACGGAACGAGCGGAGCCTTAACGGCCGCCGCCCGTCGATAGTACTTGCCATTTACACCGACATCCCATGCCTGCGGTCGTGAAGAGCTAAAGTTTTTATTCGTAATCCGGACAGGTCACCTTGTAACCGACACCCCTCACGGTCACGACGACTGTATCGAGGTTGAAAGGGCGGAGTTTGTCCCTGAGGTATTTTACATGGACGTCGACCACGTTGCTGGTGCCGTCGTACTCCTTCTTCCATACCAGGCCTATGATCTTTTCCCGGGAGAAGACCTGGTTCTCATACCGCATAAGCAGTTCCAGTATGTCGAACTCCCTTCTTCTGAGGGGAATCATTTCCCCTTCGGCCTTGCACTCCCTCGCGATGGGATCCAGCATCAGGGGTCCGCAGTGGAGGACGGTCCTTTTCGGTTCCGTTCTCCTGCGTGTGACGGCGTTTACTCTTGCCACCAGCTCGCGGAAATCGAAGGGTTTGACCAGGTAGTCGTCGGCTCCCCGGTTGAGGCCTTCCACCCTGTCCTCGATGGAATCCTTGGCGGTGAGCATGATAACCGGGGTGTCCTTCCCCTCCTCCCTCATCTTTTCGATCAATTCAAAGCCGTCCATCTCCGGAAGCATGATGTCCAGGACGATGCAATCATAGTTGTTGTTGCGGATCTTACTCAGGCCTTCTATTCCATCGAAGGCGCTGTCCACTGAAAACTCGAGTTCATTGAATCCTTCCGTCAGGACCTGGACTAGGTCCCTGTTGTCCTCGACAATGAGAATATTCATCGTGTTTCTCCTTCCTTTCGATCAGATTCTTTACAGTCCGTATTAAGAATAAAAGCACATAATTAAAAAAATGTCGAGTGCAGAATGAGCAGAATCTTATGAAATCTCTTCCCTGGGATTCATTTTTCCCCTCGTCACTCCGGTTCGTTTGCCCCGCTCTCCCCATGGTGATATAATTTGTGCACCCGTTACTAGGTTGCGCGAGTTTCTCGCCCTACTTGGTTCCGGGAATAGACACCCAGAGGTGAAGGCAAGTGCTTGGGAAGGAGAAGAAACAGGGCATCATCGAGGAGTACAAGACCCATAACGCGGATACGGGTTCACCCGAAGTCCAGATCGCGATCCTCACCACCCGCATAAGGGATCTGACGGAGCACCTGAAGGTTCATAAGAAGGACCACCACTCCCAGAGAGGTCTCCTCAAGATGGTAGGGCGCAGAAGAAGGCTTCTCCTGTACCTCAGGAACAAGGATTTCGGACGTTATAGCGATCTGATCCAAAAGTTGGGCCTGAGGCACTGATCGTTATCGTCGACGGATACTTTGGGTAGTAATCAAAACGAGGGCGGCGTCACTCGCCCTCGTTCTTTTTTGTCCGCTTGTGCTATTCTTTAACGGGAAAAAAAAGGGAAGAAAATAAGAGGAGGAAACAACATAATGATGGAAACATTCAACGTTGAAGTCGGAGGTCGCGTCATGACCTTCGAGACCGGCAAGTTGGCCAAGCAGGCCAACGGAGCGGTCCGCGTCACCCAGGGCGAGACATCCCTGCTGCTGACCGCGTGCATTTCAGACAAACTGAGGGAGGGGATCGATTTTCTCCCCCTCCTGGTGGATTACGAGGAGCGCTTCTACTCCGCCGGTAAGATCCCGGGGGGGTTCATCAAGAGGGAGGGTCGTCCTTCCGAGACGGCCATTCTCGCTTCGAGGATAATCGACCGGTCCATTCGGTCCCTTTTCCATGATCATACCAGGAACGATATTCACATAGTGGCCACAACGCTGTCGGTGGATCAGTCCACCCCGCCGAATATCCTGGCCATCAACGGCGCTTCGGCCGCGCTGATGCTCTCCGGTATCCCCTGGAAGGGGCCGGTGGGGGCGGTCAGGGTCGGCAGGATCGACGGGCGACTCGTCATCAACCCCACCGAGGACCTGATGAAGGAGAGCACCCTTGACTTGGTCGTGAGCGGCCACTCCGGGGGGATCACCATGGTGGAGGCCGGGGCTGGCGAGATCCCCGAGGACGTGATGGTGGACGCCCTAGAGATGGCTCAACAGGAGATATACGCCTTGGTCCAGGCCCAGGTCGAGATGGCCGAAAGGGCCGGAAAGCCGCCCGTCAAGATAACCGAAGCGGAGACCTACCCGGAGATAGACTCCTGGATCGAGCGGGAACTCTACGGGGAGATCTACCAGGCCGTACAGATCCATGAAAAGAAACCCAGGGGCGAGGCTATTGGTATCGCCACGGACAAGGCCCTGGAGAGCCTGCTCGAGGGATTTCCCGAAGCGGAGTCCTATATAAAGTCCGCCGTGGAAGATACCGTGAAGAGAGCCATGAGGTCTCTCATCGTCGACGAGGGCCGAAGGGCTGACGGAAGGGCCATGGACGAGGTTCGTCCCGTCACCTGCGAGGTGGGGATTCTTCCCAGGGTTCACGGGTCGGCCCTTTTCACCAGGGGCGAGACCCAGGCGCTGGTGACAACCACCCTAGGGATGGTCGGCGAGGACGACCAATTGGTCGATGGCCTCAAACTGGACGAACCCTCCAAGCGCTTCATGCTTCACTATAACTTTCCCCCCTTCTCCGTCGGCGAGGTACGGCCCATGAGGGGTCCCGGGCGGAGGGAGATCGGGCATGGCGCCCTGGCGGAGAGGGCCGTAAGAGGAATGCTTCCGGGGGAAGAGGATTTCCCCTACGCGGTCAGGGTGGTCTCGGACATACTGGAATCCAACGGCTCCAGTTCCATGGCTTCGGTCTGCGGGGCCAGCCTCTCCCTGATGGACGCGGGGGTCCCCGTGAAAAAGACCGTCGCCGGAGTCGCCATGGGGTTGATAAAGGAAGGCGACAAGGTGGTGGTCCTAACCGATATCCAAGGCCTGGAAGACCATTACGGTGACATGGATTTCAAAGTCACGGGCACCAAGGAGGGAATAACGGCCCTCCAGATGGATAACAAGGCCGGGGGCATAACCAGGGCCATCCTGGAGAAGGCCCTCGACCAAGCGCGCAGGGGAAGGCTTTTTATCCTTGACAAGATGGACAGCGTCCTGGCTGAGCCACGCGAGAATATATCCGCCTATGCCCCCAGGATCTACACCCTCACGGTGCCCCTGGACAAGATCAGGGACATCATCGGGCCCGGTGGCAAGACGATACGCAACATCGTCGCCCAGACGGGCGTCAAGGTCGACGTCGAGGACGACGGTAGAGTTTTCGTGGCGTCGCCCACCACCGAGGCCGCTGAAAAGGCCCTCGACATGATCAACGACCTCGTCAGGGACGTCACGGCCGGAGAGGTGTTCTCGGGCAAGGTCACCCGGCTCATGACCTTCGGTGCTTTCGTGGAGGTCCTTCCTGGTAAGGAAGGTCTTCTGCACGTGAGCGAGATAAGCACCACTCACGTCGGCAAGGTCGACGATGTTCTCTCCCCTGGGGATTCGGTCCTTGTGATGGTCAAGGAGATCGACGATATGGGGAGGATCAATCTCTCCAGGAGGCGAGCCCTTGAAAGAAGAGGCGAACCGGAACTGGCGGAAAGGTTTGCCGACGCCTTCGTCCTGGAGGACGCCAGGGAGGAGAGGATCAAGGCCCTGCCTCCCTCGACTGACCGCGACAGGGGCCCGAGAGGTGGAACCTCGAGGCCGGGAAGCAGGCCGGGCGGCGACAGGAGGCCTCACGGGGGGCCCAGGAGAAAAGACTTCGGGGACAGGGGCAGGGATAGGTAGCCATGCTGGACCCGGTAAAACTCGGGATTTTCCGGGATGATGACGGGGCAGAGCTGCCGGCTTACGCCACGCCCTTTTCTTCCGGGGTTGACCTCATGTCGATGGAAAAAGCGATCATCCCCCCCGGAGGGAGGCTTTCGGTGGGGACGGGGATCCGTCTCGAGATACCCGCGGGGTACGAGTGCCAGGTGCGTCCCCGCAGCGGTCTTGCCCTGAAGCACGGGGTGACCGTCCTGAATGCGCCGGGAACGATCGATGCCGATTATCGGGGCGAGGTGAGGGTCATCCTCGTCAACCTGGGTGAAAATCCCTTCGAAATCGAAAAGGGGGACAGGATAGCCCAGATGGTCCTCGCCCCCGTGAGCAGGATAGATTGGAAGGTAAAAGATTCCCTGAGCCGGACGGACCGGGGAAGCGGAGGCTTCGGCAGCACCGGAAAGTGACCTTCCGATAAGATAAGGGGGCCGCTCTGCGCACAGCGGCCCCTTATCTTATCGGTCGATCGACGCGCTACTTTTTCTCCTCGGCTTTTATGGTCCTGTAGACGCACCAGCCCGTGCCGCCGAAGACGAGGGCCATTATGACGATCATGTTGAACTGCCAACCCATCGGAATTCCTCCCCGCGAGTGGTCTTCTTCAAAGGGTTCCCCTTGAGCGGCGCCGGCGGCTGATCTATTCGGCGGCCTCGAAGGGGAACCTTGACTTGTTCGCCAGCCAGTTGTTCGTGACCAGGGCGATGGCGACCACGATAGCCCACTGGTAGACCATGGTACCCACGGAGAAGGTGTACACCGATATTGGGAGCCACTTCATATATGTGTCGGGGTACCAGCTGGCGGCCTGTGCGATCCACCAGACGAAGATTATCGCGAACCATAAGGGGAAGAGGTAGATCAGTTTGAACATCCAGGCGGCCTTGATGTCCGAATCGGGTGCTATATACTCTTCCCAGACCTTGTTGACGCCTACTTTAAAAATGGCGGCGATGGAGAAGATGAGGCCGCTGAAAAGGAGGCCAACGCCCCAAACCCAGTCCTGGTTGTCCAGGAAGGAAACATCCCAGGCCGAGGGAAGTCCGAAAACCAGGACCCCCAAGCCAACGACCAGGGCGCCTTTTTTACGCGCCCAGCCGGCATCCAACAGGAAGCGCAGGGTCATCTCGAACATGGCGATCAGGGAGGTGAACCCGGCAAAGACCAGGGACAGAAAGAACAGGGCCGCAAAGATCGCCCCGCCGGGCATGACGGCGAAAAGCCTGGTAAGGTGGATGAAGGCGAGCCCGGTGTTACCACTGCCTACGGCTGCCGTGGGATCCGGGGATAGGGCGAAAATGGTGGGGATGACAGCCAAACCGGCAAGAAGGCCCGCCAGGGTGTCGGCGAAGCAGATGGTGGTGGCGTTGAGGGCTATATCCTCGCGCTTTTTCGTATAAACATAGTAGGTAAGCATGAGCCCCCACCCTGCTCCCGTGGACCAGGCCACTTGGGTAAAAGCCTCGAGCCAGACCCGTCCCTTGAGCAAGTCCTCCCACTTGGGTTCGAAGAAGAATCTCAGGCCTTCGGAGGCACCGGGGAGCATGTTGGCCCTGATGGCCAGGAAAAGGAGCAACACGAAGAGGGTTGGAATGAGGACCTTGTTTATTTTCTCGAGTCCCTCCGAAACACCCCGGAGGATGACGGCTGTAGCGGCGATCACGGTCAAGATGTGCCACGGCACCATGGCACCCGGAGTGCCGGAGAAAGCCGCCCACAGTGCCTCCGCGTCTAGGCCGGGTTTTATGACGCCGGTTAGGGCGTACACCAAGTAACGGATGCACCACCCCACGACGACGGAGTAGTAGAAGGTTATTCCCAGGCAGATGAGGGCTACGGTCGTTCCCATCCAGGTCCAATTTCGGCCCACCATCACCTTGAAGGAGCCTATGACGCCCATCCTGGAGACTTTGCCCCAGACGGCCTCGGCCATGAGGAGCGGGATGCCCCAGAGAAACAGCCCTATCAGTAGGGCAATGACGAAAGCTCCGCCTCCCTGGGAAGCGGCGACGCGGGGGAACCGCCAGATGTTCCCCGTGCCGACGGCCATCCCAACGCAGGCCAGCACCAAGCCCCAGCGGGAAGTCCACTGGTCGGTATTTTTTTGTTCAGCCATGCTTTCCTCCCTCCTTGACCAGGATTTTCAAAGCGGGAAAGCCATTACAAAAGAGGCATGATGGCGAAACTTCGACTCGCTCTCTTTTACACCCCCCTTTTTAAGGAAGGATGAACGAAATGGGGAAGTGAAGAAAAGTTTATTAACAGGGTGATATTT
Organism: Thermovirga sp.; assembly: GCA_012523215.1. Taxonomy (NCBI): domain Bacteria; kingdom Thermotogati; phylum Synergistota; class Synergistia; order Synergistales; family Thermovirgaceae; genus Thermovirga; species Thermovirga sp. The sequence goes on along the minus strand of JAAYIZ010000284.1, from coordinate 16,241 downwards.
CAAGGTTGATTTTACCAGGAAGATAAAAGGCGTTGCATAAACCCCAAGGGGTGTATATTATATACATTTCACCCAGGGATGACCCCGGAGCCTTGCTGCTGTAAAATGCAACCCGCCGGCCCTTTTGCCTCAACGGGAGCGGTTGGTCATTATCAAGGATGGAGGCTTGGACATTGCCAAAATACGCGGGACCAGAAGGATTGGAGCTTTTTTCTCCCGAGGCCTTGACAGCCGGAGAAATATTGTCGCGATGGAAACTTGAGTCGGGTTCGATCGCTGCCAAAAGCGACGGGGAACCGGTCGACCTCACCGCCATCATTGAAAATGATTCCAGTATCGAGCCCATCGCCTTTTCAAGCCAGGCAGGCCTGGATATCCTGAGGCATTCGACGTCGCACCTCATGGCCCAGGCCGTCCAGAGGATATTCCCAGGAACAAGGCTTGGTATCGGCCCTTCGATACAGGATGGCTTTTACTACGATATGGAAGTCGCCGGCACATTGACCGAGGAGGATCTTTCCAGGATCGAGGAAGAGATGAAGAAGATTTCCTCCGAGGGTATCGCCGTGGAAAGGCTCCTCCTGCCCAGGAAGGAGGCCCTGGCCCTCTTCAGGGAAAGGGACGCCGTCTACAAGCTGGAACTGGTCTCGGAGATCCCCGACGAGTTCATATCGATCTACAGGCAGGGAGAATTCGCGGACCTGTGCCGAGGCCCCCACGTGGTTTCCACCTCGGAACTGAGGCACTTCAAACTTCTCTCCGTGGCGGGGGCTTACTGGCGAGGCGACGAAAAGAACATCATGCTGACCAGGATATACGGTACGGCCTTCGACACCGCCGAGGCGCTCCAGGACCACATCAACAGGATCGAGGAGGCCAAACGCCGGGATCACCGGAAGCTTGGCAGGGAACTGGACCTTTTCAGCATCCAGGATGAAGGTCCGGGCTTTCCCTTCTTTCATCCAAAGGGCACCGTGATCATAAACCGGCTCGTGGAATTCTGGCGGGCGGAACACTCCCGGCGAGGCTATTCCGAGATAAGAACACCCCTTATCCTCGACCGGGAGTTGTGGGTCCGATCGGGCCACTGGGACCATTACCGCGATAACATGTACTTCACCGAGATTGACGGTCGCCCCTTCGCCGTGAAGCCTATGAACTGCCCCGGTGGGATCCTGGTCTACAAGACAAGGATAAGGAGTTACCGCGATTTCCCCTTGAGGATTGCCGAGTTGGGCACCGTCCACCGCCACGAGCGTTCCGGCGTCCTGCACGGGTTGATGAGGGTCAGGTCCTTCACACAGGATGATGCCCACCTCTACGTTACGCCGGAACAGATCAAAGAGGAGATCATCGGTATCATGGACCTAGTCAGGTTCATCTACAGCGACGTGTTTGGTTTCTCCTACCGCGTGGAATTGTCCACCAGGCCGGAGAAAGCCATGGGAGATCCTCTCATGTGGGAGAAGGCCGAGGAAGCCCTGCAGGAGGCCCTGGAGGAGTTCGGCGTTGCGTACCGGCTGAACCCGGGTGACGGGGCGTTCTACGGCCCCAAGATCGACTTCCACCTCGAGGACTGTATCGGGAGGACGTGGCAGTGCGGCACGATCCAGCTTGACTTTCAGATGCCCGAGAAGTTTGATATGACCTATATCGGTCCCGACGGGAACGAACACCGTCCCGTGATGCTGCACAGGACGATCCTGGGTAGCCTTGAAAGGTTCATGGGGATCCTCATAGAGCACTACGCGGGTGCCTTTCCCTTCTGGCTCTCGCCGATCCAGGTCAGGATCGTACCGGTGAAGGAGGGGCATGGCCCTTACGCAGTCGAAGTGGGATCAAGGTTAAAGAGCCTCGGCTACAGGGTGGAAAAGGACAGCAGGGACGAGAAGCTGGGCAAGAAAATCCGTGACGCCCAGTTGGAGAAGATACCCTACATGGTAGTCATCGGCTCCAGGGAGGTAGAAAACATGACACTGTCCGTCAGGGACCGAAGCGAGGGGGACATGGGGACCATGGATCTTTCGGCCTTTGAGGCCCTTCTCCAGGGTCAGTTTGACCCGGTCCAGGGACGGAAAGGCATCGCCTGACCAGGATCATCACCAGGAAGTATAATATTGGTTCGCAAGGGGAAAAGGGCGACCTGTCCTATGAAAGGGGATGGCCAGTTTTGGACATCATGAAGTCGGTTATGGGAGACGCGGACCCGGAGATAGATTCCCTGGTACAGTCTGAATTCGAGAGGCAAAGGCAAAGCCTTGAACTGATCGCCTCCGAGAATTTTGTCCCTCTCAATATACTCCAGGCGCAGGGTTCGGTGCTGACCAACAAGTACGCCGAAGGATACCCCCATAGAAAGTACTATGGAGGTTGCGAGTTTGTCGAATCAGCCGAGGAACTGGCGGCGAAAAGGGCCTGTGAACTTTTCGGGGCCGAACACGCCAATGTCCAGCCCCACTCGGGCACCCAAGCCAACATGGGAGTCTACTTCACCGTCCTGGAGCCCGGCGACTCGATCCTCGCCATGGACCTGGCCCAGGGGGGCCACCTGTCCCACGGGCATCCCCTGAACTTTTCGGGAAGGTTTTTCGAAATAATACCCTACGGTGTCGACAGGGAGACGGAGACCATAGATTACGACGAGGTGGCCAGGCTGGCCCGCGAGAACAGGCCTAAAATTATCGTAGCCGGCGCCAGCGCTTATCCCCGTCTCATCGATTTCAAACGCTTTGGCGATATCGCAGCGGAAGTGGGCGCCTATCTCATGTCGGACATGGCCCATATAGCGGGCTTGGTCGCCGGCGGGGTTCACCCCAGCCCCGTCCCGCACTCGGATTTTATCACCACGACGACCCACAAGACCTTGAGGGGACCAAGGGGCGCCCTTATCCTTTGCAGGGACAAGTATGCCGCCGACCTGGACCGTAACGTCTTTCCCGGTATACAGGGAGGGCCCTTCATGCATGTCATCGCCGGTAAGGCCACCTGTTTCCTGATGGCCATGAGGCCGGAGTTCAAGGAATACGCCGCGCAGATCGTGAAAAACGCCAAGGCCCTCGCTGCAGGCCTGGGCGACAGGGGATACAGGCTGGTCGCGGGCGGCACCGATAACCACATGCTGCTTTTAGATCTCCGCAGCAAGGGCCTTACCGGTAAGGAAGCCACGGACATACTGGGCCAGGTGGGTATCACCGTCAACAAAAATATGATACCCTTTGATCCCGAGAAACCCATGGTGACCAGCGGTATCAGGCTGGGCACACCGGCACTCACTACGAGGGGCATGAAGGAGAAGGAGATGGCCTTGGTGGCCGAGATCATCGATCTTGCCCTCACGGAGAGGAAAGAACGATCGGCGATGGACCGGGTAGCCTCGACGGTGAGGGACCTTGCCGGGTCCTTCCCGCTCTACCCGGAATTGCAAAAAGGTTATTTTTTCTAGATTTTCCGCATCTATTCGAGGGAGACCATCCCGGGGAGGAGAAGCCATGGACCCTAGGGGGATTCACTATATTGTCGAGGCTTCAGGTTGTGGTGACGTCATTGGCGAGGTCGACAGGATGCAGGAGATCCTCGTCGAGGCCGCGCGGAAGGCCAATACCCATGTCTGGGCGGTTTCCTTCCATCGGTTCCCTCCCAATGGGGTCAGCGGTGTCGTGGTTATCAGCGAATCCCATCTATCGGTGCACACTTGGCCCGAAGCCGGGTACCTCGCCCTGGATATCTATACCTGCGGAGCGGAGAGCATACCTGAACAGGCCGTCAGCCATGTCCTTGAAAGGGTCCAGGCCGGACACACCCATATCAGCGAACTCACCAGGGGCCTGGACGATGACGGCGACCGCGTTTACTATCACTCTCTGATCACCTGGGAGGAGGAACTCCGCAAGGGGAAACCCAAGAACTGAGCCTGCCGGCGAGGGCGCGCGCTCTTAAGTCAGGCGTGCCTGGCCAGGTAATCGTCTATGAGCCTTCTTGAAATGCTGAGGCTCGGAGGTATATCGGGGAGGCAGTCGGGCGAGAACCAGGCGGCGCTCTCTATCTCGTCGCCGTCCGCCTTTATCTCTCCCGATTTCCATTCGGCGCGGAAACCCACCATCATCGAGTGGGGAAAGGGCCAGGGCTGGCTCCCGAAGTAAGCGATGTTCTTCACCCTGATGGAGACTTCTTCCATTACTTCCCTCTCAACGGCGCCCTCCAGGGTCTCTCCCGGTTCGACGAACCCGGCGATTACGCTGTACCTGCCCTTGGGGAAACGGCTGTTCCTGGCCAGGAGCAGTTTCCCGTCCTTTACCACGGCGACGATGACGGCGGGAGTGACGGGGGGGTAGCTGAGCAAACCGCAGGAGGGACACTCCAGGGCGGTCTCGTTCTCGACCTCGCGCATAGGGGTGGCGCAGCGTCCGCAGAAGCGGTTCCGGCGGGACCATTCCATGAGCTGGAAGGCCCTTCCGGCCTCGAAGAAAGTGCGCTCACCCAAGAGGGACCAGATGTCCCTCAGGGATACCAGTTCCATCCCCCCAGGGAACGCTTCGTCCTCTCTCAGGGATACCCAGTGGTTGCCGGGCCGACCCGTCATCCAGTTCCGCGGGCTCTGCTCCGAGAAGGGAAGCCCCGCTATATCCTCCCAGGATGGTAATTCGGGTTCCGGTTCCGTCCTCAGCAGCAGAAGATCGCCCCTGAAAACGAAGCAGGGCCTTTCGATCGCCGAAGGCGGCCTCACCTGGTCTTTTGAGTCCATGTCGTCTCCCACCGTCCTCATGGTTGGCCTACAGATGTTATCATGTTCCTGGGAGAATTTTTCGTGACTTTGAAAAATTCATATAGGAGTGGTTGACATGACAGAACTGGTGATCCATGCCAGGGACGTGGATGAGCCGACCATGGCCCAGATCAGGGATATAGCGACCCATCCCGCCGTCGACGGCCTGGTGGCCATCATGCCCGACTGCCACCTGGGGGCGGGCTGCGTCATAGGTTTTACCGGAAGGTTTAAGAACGCCGTCATACCAAACGTCGTCGGCGTCGATATAGGTTGCGGCGTTCTCCTTGCACCTATTGAGGGGGTGAAGCAGGGTGACATCGACTTCGGTGCCCTTGATAAATTCACCAGGGACAGCATCCCCCTCGGAAAGACCCATCATCGCGATATGGGGATACTCAACTGGTTCGAGTCCCGTTTTCCCGACCGGGGCGCCAGGGCAAAGGTTCTGGGCGGCCGCGCCGATGAGGAATTCTACAGCACCCTGCTCTCCCGGAGGCCGAGACGCCCCGCTTGGAGCCAGTTTGGGACCCTTGGGGGCGGGAATCACTTTATCGAAATCAACAAAGACCCAAAGGGCTCCCTATTTCTTGCAGTACATACCGGCAGCCGACATTTTGGTTTCCAGGTTGCGAATTTCTTCCAGAACATGGCCCGGCGCTACCAGTCCAGGATCGGGATTGCCGCCTCGCTCCCCCGTGGCCTTGAGCACCTCCCCCTCGACAAGGGAGGGAGCGAGTACATGAAGTGGCTCCGCATAGCCCAGGAATACGCCAGGCTGAACCGATTCATCATCGCCGACAGGGTCATCTCCTTCTTCGGCCTGAAGTTGAACGAGGGAACCCTTATCGACAGCGTACACAATTACATCAGCGAAAAGGATGGCATCGTGAGGAAGGGTGCCATCTCCGCCCACAAGGGCGAAAGGTTGGTCATCCCTTTGAATATGGCCTCGGGCATCGTGCTGGGAGTCGGAAAGGGCAACCCGGCTTACAATTACTCGGCACCCCACGGAGCAGGACGCCTTTTCAGCCGCAAGGAGATGACGCGCAGGCTGAAGGAAGGCACCATCACGATGGAGTCCTTCAGGAAGAGCATGGAGGGCGTTTTTTCGACCTCTATTCTCAGGGAAACCATCGATGAATCGCCTATGGCCTACAAAAGATGGGAGGACATAAGGGACGAAGTCGGCGAGGCCGTCGAGATATTGGCGCTGCTTCGGCCGGTGTACAACCTGAAGGCTCCGGAATAAAAAGGCGGATCCCCCCGAAAAAGGGGGTCCGCCTCGCTATTTTTGGTAGCCCCAACGGGATTCGAACCCGTGTTACAGGACTGAGAACCCTGGGTCCTAGACCACTAGACGATGGGGCCCTTCGTAATTGTTGGCTGGGGGACAGGGACTCGAACCCCGACTTCTTGATCCAGAGTCAAGCGTCCTGCCTATTAGACGATCCCCCAAGGATCGTTTTCGTAGCGCGCCGGCTATATTATCACGGGTCAAGCGGAACCGTCAATGTCACGGCCTGTTGAATATCCAAGTTGTGGAAACCACGAAAGAGCATGGCCATGGCCGTGAATGAAGGACCATCTTCATTGTACAATGTGTGCGGACATTACCGGGAGGTGTTCTAAAATGGATCAAAGCAGCAGGTCTTACCGCGAACTGCTCGAAAAACGGCCTCTTAACGTCCAGTCCGTTTTCGGCAGCGAACCCGTGGCCCTGGTCAGCGGCAGGGACATCGCGGCCGCGGCGAGAAGGACGGACTCCATCGTCCTCGCGGCTAACGTGCGCAACCCCCTTACGATAAAGGGCGTCCTCGCAGCCGCCAAGGAACTCAACGCTTTCGTATTGCTGGAACTGGCCAAGTCGGAGAACACATACTGCGGATGCACCTTCGAGAACGTGCCCGCTATGGCCCTTAGGTATTCCAGCGAACTTGGAGGAGGAGTGCCCTTCGGCCTCCACGTGGATCATTATGCCATCAAATCCAGGGAAGACCTTTTGAAATCCATTTCCCACCTGGGGAAACTGGTCGAACTGGGGTGGACATCGGTGGCGATCGACGCCTCCCACTGCCCCGACTGGGAAAACCTCTGCTACACGAGGGACGCGGCGATGCACGTCCCGGCTTACCTGGGGCTCGAGGTGGAGGTGGGAGAGATCAAGGGACCCGGTGAACTGACCACGGTCGAGGAGGCCCTGTTTTTCGTCGGTGGGTTGAACTCCTGGGGTGTCTTTCCAGACTTTCTCGCCATCTCCAACGGAAGTAAGCACGGAACCTACGACAGCGCCGCCGGAGAGGCCGAGGGAATCGACCTCAAGCGAACCGGGGAGATTGCCGGTGCCATCGCGCCCTATGGCGTAACCATAGCCCAGCACGGGATATCGGGCACTCCTCTCGACAAGGTGTCCCGGTTTTCCGAATTCGGAATAAATAAGGGCAACGTGGGCACCCTTTGGCAAAATATCGTCTATGGCCTTGAGATGGACCCCGCCACGGGCAACGCCGTCGTGAGGGACGGCTCCTACGTCAAGGAGCCCGATAGAGGCATCACCTTGGAACTCTGGGAAAAAATGGTGCGGTGGGCCGATGGCCAGGGATTCTCACGCAAGTCGGGAGACTACAAGAAAGCCAACAAGTCCTTCCATGATGCTATCATGGCCCTTCCCGAGGGAATCCATGCGAGGATAGTCGACGAGACCACCGAATGGGCGAGGAGGTTCATAAAAGCCTTTCATGCCGAAGACGGCGCCGACGCTTTGCTCGAGGTGATTTCAAAACGCGGGGATCACAACGCCGCCCCTGAGCAGCCGGTTATCGCGTCGAGAAAGGATTTCACGGAGGCCGCTTCTTCCGATCGCGCGGCACCCGGTGAGAGTACTCAAGATTTCAGTGATTAAGCCGGGCGGGCCGGCTGATACTGTAACATTCCCGGGCGCCTGCCTTGACCCGGGAAGTATTGTTGTGCCGTGTCACTGACCGCCGAGCGGTCAGGACGATGAAGCCGGAGGTGTATCGATGTCGTCAAAAGCCCCGAGAGGGAAGCGTGGGCGAAAAGCCCCCGCCAGGGATGAACTTCGTTTCATTCCCCTTGGAGGCCTGGGCCAGATAGGCAAGAACATGTTCGTCCTCGAATTCGGCGAGGACATAATCGTCGTGGACTGTGGCCTGATGTTCCCCGACGAGGAGATGCTGGGCATAGATTTCGTGATCCCCGACGCCTCCTACCTTTTCGAAAACCGCGAGAGGATCCGGGGTCTTGTTCTCACCCATGGCCACGAGGACCATATCGGGAGCCTGCCCTTCATCCTGCCCAGGATAGATGTGCCCCTTTACGGGACAAAGCTCACACTGGCCATGGTCGACGCCAAGTTCCAGGATTCCTGCCCGGATTACAAGCCCAGGTCGATCGAAATCAAGTCAGGGGAGAGGTTCAGCCTGGGGTGCTTTGACGTTACCTTTCTTTCGGTATGCCACTCGATCCCCGATGGAGTGGGGTTGGCCGTGGAGACGCCGGTCGGGACGGTCATTCATACCGGTGACTTCAAACTGGACCCGACTCCCGTGGACGGAAGGATAACGGATTATTCGGCCTTCGCCGATTACGGGAGCAAGGGAGTCCTGCTGATGCTTTCCGATTCGACGAACGTGGAAAGGCCGGGTTTCACCCAGTCGGAGAGGATTATTGGAAGAACACTGGAGCGGCTGCTCCGGCTTCACCGGAATAAAAGAGTCATTATAGCCGCTTTTTCCACCAACCTCCACAGGTCTCAGCAGATACTCCAAGCGGCGTCCAGGTTCAACAGGAAGGTAGCCCTCATGGGAAGGAGCATGATCCAGAACGTGAACCTAGCTATCGACCTGGGCTACGTCGATGTTGAGAGGGACGCCCTCATTCCCATGGAGGAAGCGGGCCAGGTGCCCAACAACAAGCTCATCGTCCTCACCACCGGTAGCCAGGGCGAGCCCTTCTCGGGTCTCGTGAGGATGAGCAAGGGCGAACACCGTTTCGTCAACCTTGGTCCCGGTGACCTGGTGGCGGTCTTTGCCTCTCCCATTCCCGGGAACGAACGGCTTGTCAGCAGGACTATCAACCGCCTTTTCGAATGCGGTTGCGAGGTGGTCTATGACCGAGACCAGGAGGTTCACGTTTCAGGCCACGCGGCAAGGGAAGAACTCAAGATGATGCTCAGCATCGTGAGGCCCAAGTACTTTGTCCCCCTCCACGGCGAGTACCGGCACCTTGTCAGGCACGCCAAGCTGGCCCAGGAGATGGATATCCCCCAGAAGAACACCTTTGTGCTTCAAAATGGCGATGTGCTCAGCCTGGATGGAAACAAGGCCCAGGTTCGCCGGGGAGTCGTCCCATCGGGCGGTATCCTTGTCGACGGCATGGTCCTGGGCGAGATGCAGAACAGCCTGCTCAAGGAAAGGCTGGAGATCTCCGAGGAAGGAGTTGTGGTGGTGTCGCTGGTCCTCGACGGCGAATACCGCCTCGCCGCTCGACCCCTGATCGAAAGTATAGGATTTCTCCACATGGACGACGCGGAACAGTTAAGGGGCGACCTCACCCTGGAGATCGAGAATACCTTGGAAAAGCACACGGTACGGACCGGCGAGAATGAACAACGGATCGCCCAAAAGGTGAGGAGCAGGGTCCGAAATGTATTGAAAAAGCATATCAGGGCCCTGCCGGTGATAAAAGTCCTTGTCACGATAGTTGAGAGATAGCGTTTTTTGACGCGGGACGGATCCTCGTTGGGTTTTTGCCTGGCAAGGGAGGTATGGTTTTGACGACGGGACTTCTTTTCAACCTCTTGGGAGGGGTAGGGCTCTTCCTCTTCGGTATCAAGTTGATGGGGGAGTCGCTGCAGGACCTCGCGGGTGACAGGATGAGGCGCCTTATATCGGCCCTGACGAGTTCACCCCTGAAAGGCGTCCTCGTGGGGGCGTTGATGACGGCCGTGATCCAGGCCAGCGGCGCGACGACGGTGATGGCTGCCAGTTTCGTCCATGCGGGCATGATGACCCTGAAGCAGTCCGTTGGGGTCATGATGGGGGCGGCGATAGGCACCACCGTCACGGCACAGCTTGTAGCCTTCAAAATAGGTGACTTCGCCCTGCCGATGATCGGGGTGGGAATGCTGTTCGCCGTCTTCGGAAGGAGCAAGAGGCAAAAGTTCGTAGGGAATGGGATCGTCGGTTTCGGGCTTCTTTTCCTGGGGATGCTGACCATGGGGAACGCCATGCTCTTCATCAGGGAACGCCAGGATATTTTCCTCGCCTTCCGGCATCACCCCTTGCTGGGAGTGTTGGCAGGAACGCTCCTCACCATGCTGGTCCAGTCGAGCTCCGCCACGGTAGGGCTGACCATCGTCATGGCATCCCAGGGGCTGCTCACCCTGGACTCGGCCGTACCCATCCTTTTCGGAGATAACATAGGCACCACCATTACGGCGGTGCTGGCCTCGCTGGGGATGAACCGTTCGGCGAGACAGTCGGCCTTTGCGCACGTCCTATTCAAGATCATCGGAGCGATCGTTTTCCTGGCCTTTATCGGCCCCTTCAAAAGCCTGGTGCTCCTGACCTCTTCGGACATAGCCAGGCAGCTCGCCAACGCCCATACCCTTTTCAATGTTCTCAACACCATACTGTTTCTGCCTTTCGTGACCCCCTTCGTGCAGCTCGTGAAGGCCATTATTCCCGATGATGAGGCGGTAATCCTGATGGGCCCCCGGTTCCTGGACAGGAACCTGATCAAGGCCTCGCCCATTGCAGCCGTTGACGCTGTCAGGAAAGAACTTGTCAGGATGGGACTGCTCACCTTGGATATGCTGAGAGACGTCAAAACCGCCTTTACCGATGATGACCGGAGGATGATCGAACAGGTCCACCAGACCGAGAAGGTTGTGAACGAATTGAACAGGGAAGTCACGTCCTACTCGGCGGAGTTGATGCAGGTCAGTCTCCCCCCTGTCCTTTCCTCCTCTTTGTCCAGCTACGTAAACGGAGTGGGCGATATCGAAAGGGTGGGTGATCACGCCGAGAACCTGATAGAGCTCTATGAATACAAGATCGAGCACAACCTCCCCTTCTCCGATGTTGCCATGGAAGAATTCGAGGTTATGATAAACCTTTCGGAGAAGACCGTGAGACTCGCCGTGGAGGCCCTCGATACGGCCGATGCGGAGAAGGCCCGCCAGGTCTTCTCACTGGAAGACGACATCGACGCAATGGAAAGAAACCTCAGAAGGCGCCACATCGACAGGTTAAATCAGGGTGTATGCAACCCCGGTTCGGGAGTGATATTCATCGATATTCTGAGCAACCTTGAACGGGTGGGCGACCACGCCAACAACATAGCCCTGATAGTCAAGGATATAAACCACATCCGCTCCAAGGAGGCATGACCCTTGCATCTTCAGTCCGCCCTGCTGGGTCTTGTCCAGGGTATCACCGAATTCCTTCCCGTAAGTAGTTCAGGCCATCTCGTGATCGCGCAGAGGTTTTTCGGGTGGTCGGAGCCGGCCCTCTCCTTTGCAGTTATGCTCCACCTGGCCACCATGGCCGCTACGCTTATTTTCTTTCGGGATGATATAGTGAAAACCGCCCGCGAGTGGTTCAAGGGGCTCTTTTCAGTGGGAAGTCGCTGTCTCCCCGGCTGGAGGTATGGCTGGAGTGTCATCGCGGGCACATTGGCAACCGGTGCCGTGGCCTTTGTCATCAAGCCGGTGGCGGAATCCCTTTTCTCTTCTGCACTTTTCGTCGGGTTCGCCCTCCTGGTGACGGGGTTCGTTCTGCACTATGGGAGCAGGATCTCCCCCGCAAACCTCCCCGTGTCGTTGCCATCGGCCCTCAAGGTCGGTATCGCCCAGGGCCTGGCGATCTTTCCTGGCATATCAAGGTCGGGGTCGACCATCGTGATAGGACTCAGGGCGGGTCTTTCCCGTGAAGAGGCTTTCACCTTTTCCTTTCTCCTCTCCCTCCCCGCGATCTTCGGGGCGGCCGTACTCGAGGTGATCGAAGCGGGGGGCCTATCAAGCGTGCTTTCGTCGCTGCCCAAGGGTTGGTGGATCGGGATGGCGGTCGCCTTCGGGTCGGGGCTTCTGGCGTTAAGCATTCTTCGCAGGGTTATCGTCAGGGGACGACTGGGTTTCTTTTCCATCTACTGCATTATGGCGGGCCTTTTCGTTGTGGCCCTCAATCTGATCAGGGGGTGATGATATGGCGAAAACCGCGTACAAAGAAGGATGGTGGATCGTAACCCTTTGCATAATCTTTGGCAGCTTTGTGGGTGTTTACCTGCAGAGGTTCACTGTCACCGAGAGGTTTTTTCGTAACATCATAGATGCCGGTTTCGACATGAGGAACATCAACCTCATCGTGATCGATTTCGGATTTCGGCTTTATATCCGCGCAAACTTGGGTACGTTCCTCGGGGGAATCTTCGGGGTGTTGGCCATTCGATGATGGAGCGTGGCCCCCGATTTTTCCCCGACGTTGTCCTGGCCTCGACCAGCCCGAGACGCGAAGCGCTTCTCCGAGACCTGGGGTGGAACTTCAAGGTTGTACCTCCCGTGGTCGAAGAGAGAATCTCGGAAGAGGGCGATCCCAGGGAGCAGGTGCGAAGGCTGGCGGAGGCGAAGGCCGATTCGGTTTTCGCTTTTCAAAGGGATTCCCTGGTGATCGCGGCGGATACGGTAGTCTTGCTTGGAGCGATGATCCTGGGAAAACCCATAAACGCCGGTGATGCTTTCCGGATGCTCAACCTGCTTTCGGGGAAGACGCATTCCGTGGTCACCGGCGTCGCCGCCAGGTGGATGGACCGGCGGGCCTCGGCGACCGAAGAGACCCTGGTCACCTTCAGGGACCTTTCGGAGACCCAGATCAAGGCCTACCTTTCGGGCAACGAGAGCGAGGACAAAGCTGGCGCCTATGCCATCCAGGGATTGGGCTCGCTGCTTGTGCGTTCAATCAGAGGTTGCTATTTTAACGTCGTAGGGCTCCCCCTCTTCAGGTTGAGCAGGCTCCTGGAGGGTATGGGGTTGCCCCTCGAGGATCAGTGGGGTGAGAGAGTGTGAGGAAAGGACCGTTCTCCCTTTTTGTCTTGTTCCTGGTGTTTTCCGCTCTTTTCGCCGCCCTGGGCCTTCTCCCGCGGGTCCAGGCCGAAAAGGAGGGCAACGTGGCGGCCCTGGTCACCGATATCAGGGATGTGGTGAGCCTAACCAGGGAATCGGAGCTGTCCGTTCCCGCGGTTCTCGATGAACTTCTTGGACGGGGGCTCACCGCGGTGGCGGTCGGAGAACTGACAGGCCAGGAGCTGGCGGCCCAAATGCTGGAACTGGAGTACGGAGCCGCGGGGGACCTTCTCGCAGGATCTAGACCGGGAGATTTGTATCCGGATACGGCGGCCATCCTGGTCAAACCCGGTGCTCTCTTTTCCAGGGAGATCAAGGCTTTTATCCTTCAAAAATTTCCCGGGACCAGGGTCTTCAGCTTGGAGGAAGGGGACCTGCTGGCGCAGCCCCTTTCGCTGGCGGAAACCCTCGAAGCCGGCATGATACCGGACTATCCCATGCTGGAGTTGCTCCGGGGAAGGGATATCCCGCTGATTTATCGTCCCGGATCGACGCTGGGGGTCAGGGGTGAAAACGTGGCCCTTGCGGTGGTCTCGGTACTGGACGCCTTTCCCGATATACGCGCCGTGGTTCCGGCGGGCCTTTTCGTCGCCGGTTATCCTGAGTTGGGCCCCCTTTCGGAGGTTCTCCGGGAGCGGAGCATCCCCATCTCAAAGGTTGAGTTCTCCCAACAGATAGGGGCCGCCTCCCTCGAGAGGGCTCTTTTTCCGGAGATCCTCTCCCTGCACAGCGTGAGGAAGGAGGAGATCCTCAGCAGGAGGCTCACCAGGGACGACTTGGTGGAAAGATTCGTTCGGGCCTCCCGGGAACGTTCCGTCAAAATCCTCTACCTGAGACCCTCGGATCTCCACTCGGGCTCCAGGTTGAAGAGATTCGGCGACGAATGTTCCATGATATCGAAGCGGCTGGGTTCGCTCGGCATCCGCACCGGCTGGCCCGAAACGATAGAGGGCTGGAGCACAAGCCCCTTCTCCGCCCTTGCTCTCGGTCTCGTTCTGGTCGCGCTGGCCTTGAGGCTGACGGCCAGGTTCCTTTCCGTGGAGAAGAGAGGCCTTGACCTGAAGGAAGCGGTGGTCGCGCTCGTCCTTTCGGTGTTCCTGGCTGTTCTTTCGCTCAAGCTTCCGATCGCTGCTAGGATCTCCGGGGCCCTGGTCGCCTCCTTCGCAGCGGCCGAGGCCTCCTTGGTGGCACTCGAGAACTTCGGGCGCCCCCTTCGGGGGGTGATTTACGGCCTGGCCGTAGCCCTTTTGGCGGGCCTGGCTATAGCCTCCTTTTTCGGAACTCCCTGGTACATGCTGAGAATGGGCACTTTCTCGGGTGTCAAGATTGCGCTCCTGCTCCCCCCCATGATCCTGCTCCTTCACGACCTGAAGAGGAGGATCCATCCCGAGTCGTTGGCCCAGGTCCTGTCGCGGCCTCCGGTCTGGGGAGAATTGGCCCTGGTAGGAGTCCTGGCCGCCGCGGCGGGGGTCATGGCTCTCAGGAGCGGCAACGTATCCTTCGTCCCCGGATGGGAGATACGGTTCCGGGAGTTCCTGGAGCAACTTCTGATCGCCCGACCCAGGACGAAGGAGATCTTTGCGGGCTATCCCGCCCTAGTGCTCTGGTTCGTCGTGAGGAGAAAGGATATCTGGGGGGGCTTCCGCGAGATCTTCAGGCTTGGCTCCACGCTGGCCTTTTCGTCAGTGATAAACAGTTTCTGTCACTTTCACACCCACCTTTCCTTCATACTACTCCGTGTTTTTAACGGACTCTGGACCGGGCTCATCGTGGGTTCCGTCGTGGCGGCCGTCCTTGTACTGTTGGTCCTGCCGGCCTGGAGAAGGTGGCAGGGGGTAATTGCAGGATGAGTCGACCACTGGACGTAGTCCTTTGTGGTTATTATGGTTTCGGAAATCTCGGCGACGAGATGATGGCTGAAAGCATCTTGGCCCTATTGAAGAAAAATGGGGTGCCCGGCGAGAGGGTGGCAGTACTTTCGGCCGGTAAAGGAGCTCCGGTGAAGGGGATGGGACCGACCCTGGCGGACCGATGGAACCCCGCAAAGGTAATGTCCGTCCTGAGATCCAGCAGGACGTTGCTTCTCGGGGGCGGAGGACTATTTCAGGATTCCACCAGCACGAGGTCCTGCGCCTATTACTGGGGAGTGACCAGGATGGCGCGTCTCGCCGGCTGCAGGCCCTGGGCCTTTGGTCAATCAATAGGACCCCTGGGAAGGAGCACGGCTCGCTTCCTGGCCCGCGATGCCCTTGCGCTCTGCCGGGAGAGGGTCGTCAGGGACGAAGGATCGAAGGAGCTCCTTGAAAGTTGGGGACTCGAGAGCAGGATCGCTCCCGACCTCGTTTTCGCGATGGCGCCCGGTTTCACCGGTGGTGGAAATGGGAACCTTCTCCTCGTCAATGTCAGGCCCTGGGGAAGGGGGCTCCCCGAAGCGACCGCCCTTGCCACGGCCCGTGTCGGGGAAAGGTCCGGTCTTGACTTGGTCGGGGTCGCCCTTTCCGATGAAGACAAAACCCTCATGGAGGATTTCAAATCCCGCGGAGTGTTCAGCCCCTCCCGTGTTGTCCGCATCAGGGATATCAACGAGGCGCAGGAGCTGTGGTCGGAGGCGAAGGCGGCGATGGGCATGAGGTTCCACTTCTGCCTCATTTCGGTCCTTGCGGGTGTGCCTTGCCTGGCGGTACCCTATGAGCCCAAGGTCAGATCCTTCGCCGAGGAATGGAACCTGCCCCTTTGGAATGGGGGCGAGCCTCCTTCGTTCCAGCAGGATCCCCCGCGAGGGGCTGGGCCGGGTGAGGCAACAGGCAGGCTGGAAGAAGTTTTCCGCCATACCCTGGAAGCCATGCTCGCAGGAGAATGATGTGATGAAAACCTCTCAAAGGCGCGAACTTGAAAGAATTGCACTCGAAGTTAGGAAAGATATAGTCAGGATGACCGGCGTCTCGAGGTCAGGTCACCTGGATTCTTCCCTTTCCGTCGTCGATATACTGGTCTTCCTTTACTGGAAGGTCCTGAGGATCAGGCCCGATGAACCCCTCTGGCCTGAGAGGGACAGGCTGGTCTTCAGCAAGGATCATGCCTGTCCCGCTCTTTACGCGGTCCTCGCCAGGCGGGGTTTCTTCGAGAGGGATGAACTGTGGAATTTCCGCCGACTGGGAGCGATGCTGCAAGGACGTCCCGAGCACGCCAGGACGCCTGGTGTCGACGCCCCAGGCGGGTCAAGAGGAATGGCGATCGGGATCGCCAATGGCCTTTTGCTCTCATCCCGGATGGGGGGTCTCGACCGCAGGGTAATCTGCGTGATGGGCGCCGACGAACTCCAGGAGGGATCCCTATGGG
>JAAYIZ010000283.1 GCA_012523215.1 Thermovirga sp. | reverse complement strand
CTTGCCGGCCATGATTACCAGGCTGAAACCCTTGTATGGGGAAGCCCAAAAACGTGCCGCCGCGCTCTCTACGGACCGCGTAAAACGAGGCGTAGGGGTAGCCCTGGGCATCTACAACGCCAACTCCGTAGGATCGGACGAGGCCAGGAGCAACATCGAGCTGACCGAGGACGGGGTCATTCTTTACAACACCTGGGAGGATCATGGACAAGGCGCCGACATAGGGTGCGTAGGAACGGCCCATGAGGCCCTGAAACCCCTCGGCATCAGGCCGGAACAGATCAAGCTGGTCTGCAATGACACGGCCAAAGCTCCCAATAGCGGTGCCGCGGCGGCGAGCCGGAGCCAGATCATGGTCGGTAACGCCATTATCGACAGCTGCAACCAGCTCCTGGAAGCCATGGCCCGCCCTGACGGGACCTTCCGAACCTACCAAGAGATGATCGAGGAGGGGATCCCCACTCTTTATGAGGGTTACTGGAAGGCCACGCTTCGTAACCTCGACGGGGAGGTCCAGCATTGCACGCCGCCCGATGATAAGACAGGCCAAGGCTATCCTGTCGCCAACCACATGTTCGGCCTTTTCATGGCGGAAGTGGCCGTTGACGTGGAAACAGGCAAAACCAAGGTGGAAAAGTTTACCCTGGTAAGTGACGTGGGTAAGATAAACAATTACACGATCGTTGACGGCCAGCTTTTCGGCGGCATCGCCCAGGGGATAGGCCTGGCCCTGACGGAGGACTTCGAGGATGTGAGAAAACACACGAACCTTATCTCCTGCGGTTTTCCCTACCCCATGGATATACCTGATGAAATGCAGTTGATCCACATGGAGACACCAAGGGAATTCGGTGCTTTTGGTGCTTCCGGGACGGGGGAGGCCCCGCTCACGTCACCCCACGCGGCGATACTGAATGCCATCTACAACGCGACGGGGGTACGTTTAACCCGGCTGCCTGCCGATCCTCAAAGGGTCCTGTCGAGACTGGGGTCGTAGGAAGGCGTACCGGCCTCCGGCAATCCCTATCCTTTGAAGAAGTTTTTAGTGACCTAAAAGGATCTCCCGACCTCGAGGTCGGGAGATCCTTTTATATTTCCACGGGTACGGCGGGGCAAGGGCCGCCACCTGGGACGACCGTCAGCCTTTGAAAAAACGTTTATCGGCCCTGGCCTCCCGGGCCTTATCGGCCTTGCCCTGAAGCCACCCCGTCCGGACCTCACCCTGGGGGGCGTCGAACTCCGGGACGAAGGGCTTGATATCGAGCAGCGGTGTCCCATCCAGCATATCGACGCCCTCGACGACGAGGGTCCCTCCCTCGATGGATACCAGCCTCACCACCGAGAGCCCCACGGCGTTGGGCCTGCGGGGTGCCCTTGTCGCAAACAGGCCGCGGGCCGTGCCGTCCAGGAAGGGCTTCACAGCGAGGTCGAAACCCTCCGAAAGGTGAAAGTGATAAAGAAGGATGACGTGGGAAAACCCCTCCAAGTCGCGGGTGCCTTCGCGGAAAGGCTCGT
>JAAYIZ010000282.1 GCA_012523215.1 Thermovirga sp. | reverse complement strand
GCAGGTAGATGACGACCCGAATAGGGCGTATTTCAATCCGGGTCCCCCAGATGCGGGGCGGAGGCCTGGACACGGAAGAGTTGAAGCTTCTGCCTCGGTTCGAACAGGCCTTCCTTCTGACGCTGCTTGAGATGGTCATAGACGGTGTCAGCACCAGGAAGGTCAGGCGGGTTATGGAAGAATTCTGGGGCCTGGAGGTCTCCAAAAGCACCGCCCTCCGGTTGTTCGGACTTCTGCATGGGCGGGTTGCGGATTGGAACGAGCGGCCCCTTGAGGGGACGGACTATCCCTTTCTCCAGGAGGGCAGCCCTGGTGATCCAGGTGAGGGAAAACCGGAAGGTCGTCAAGAAGGTCATCCAGCTTGCCATCGGTGTTTTTGGTTCGGGGTACGGGGAGGTTCTCGGCATCCGGGTGGCCCGTCAAGAGAGCGAGACAAGTTGGAGGGAGTTTTTCACCTGGCTCAACAAAAGAGGGCTGGCAGGAGTGGGCTACGTCACCTCCGCCGACCATGAGGGATTGAAGCTGGCTTTGGGAAAGACCCTGCCCCATGTGGTATGGCAGAGGTGCCAGACCCACTTTTCCAGGAGCCTGCTGGACAAGGTGCACAAAAAAGATCGGCAGCAGGTCCATGCCAAGCTGAAATACATGTATGACGCACCGACAAAGGAAAGGGCCCTGGAAGCTGCCGAAGAGCTCATGGACTTTCTTGAAGAGCGCTATCCCGAGGCCATGGGTATTTTGGACAATGCAAAAGAAGATATCCTGGCCGTCTATGATCTCCCGGCGCATTGCCGGAAGAAGGTGCGGAGCACGAACATGACGGAGCGGACCAATGAGGAGATCCGGAGGCGGGAACGGGTCATCCGGATCTTCCCGAAGGATGCATCGGCGATGATGCTGGCAGGTGCGTATCTTCAGGAACCCGGTGAAGAATGGATTTCGGGACGTCGGTACATGGATCTGGCGGAATTCCATGAAGCGAAGGCGGAACAAGAACAGAAGGAAAAGGCCTCAGTGAAACAGCAAGTCAACATGGCTCAACCAGAGGCCGTGGCGGTGAATGTGTAACCGGATCCGAATTTACAGCAGTTCTGGGACTTGACTTTCTTTTTGAATTCCTCATCATATTTCTCTCTCTTGTTTGGCATGATATCTCAGCTCCTCTCGAGCATTTAATCTATCTTGCCAAACTGTACGAAATTCTAGCACCGACCCGGTATACTCTCACTTTTGATAAGCGTAAGTATGAATGGTATTTTCTTATGGTTCGACTTTTTAGATGAAAAACCCGTAATTCACCTGAGAATAGACAACTTTTTTGATATCGCCTACTTCCAGCTTGCACAGCTAATGACGAAACCGGAAGGCAACGACGGTCGGGCCCACCTGAAGACATGCCCCATCGAAGAAGGGGGTTGCGGAAGTATCTTCTGGGGCCATGGCAACAGGAAATACTGCCCGGATTGCCGCAGGAGTACCGCGGCGTACCGGCGAAAGAAGAGAAAGAAAGGCGCCTCTCTTGAAAAGGGGTAACAAGGGTAACAATGGTAACGGCAGTAACGGTACTCCGTGCGATTTATTTTTTATGGGAAGGGGGTACCAAAGGTACCAATAGTAACGGTACTCCGTTCAACTTATTCTTTCCTTGGAAATCCCCTTGAAAGGGCCCTTTTTTGCTCAAAAAATACTGCCAATTTACTGCCAACAGGACAAAAAAAGGGTAAAATAGGCTAAACTGGATGTAAAATCATATAGAACAAAACACCCGCAAACGCAGTTAGGATCAAGCTCTAGGCAATTAGAAAAAATCAGGTTAATAGGACTGGGGGTCAAGGGGTCGGAGGTTCAAATCCTCTCGTCCCGACCAAGGATCAAAAGCGGGAGACCTTCTGGTTCTCCCGCTTTTTCATACTCTGAACCTCGATTTATGGCCGGGAGTCGAAAAAGATGCTGGAACAATACCACAGACCAAACACCCGGATAGGGCAAAACTTCCTCGTCGACAAAAATATCCTGAGGGTCATCCTCGACCGCAGTGAAATAGGGCCCCAGGACGTGGTGCTGGAGGTCGGAGCGGGCAGGGGCATCCTGACGGAGGGCCTTTTGGAGAGAAAGCCCTTGCTGGTCTATTCATCGGAGATCGACCGCAGGCTGGAACCCTGCCTTGAAAATATCCGTATCCATTATGCCAACCTTAGAATCCTGTGGGGAGACGCTTTGAAAGGGGGTCTTCCGCCACGCCTCGATCCGTCCCCCAACAAAATGGTGGCGAATATCCCCTACCACATCACTACCCCCCTTTTGTGGAAGGTACTCGAGCTATATGCCCCCGCCGGTCTGAATTACATGCTCCTGATGGTACAAAAAGAAGCCGCGGAAAGGATCTGCGCCCCGGCGCGCTCGAAGGGCCGATACCCCCTTGGTATAACCCTTCAGGCGATGGGAGAGCTTCGCATTATCAGGAAGGTCCCCCCCGAGGCCTTTTTTCCCTCTCCTGAAGTTACCTCCGCCCTTCTGGAGGTTTCGATAGATAAAAACCACCACCTTCCCGGCGTCAGAGCCTGGCGGAACCTCATCCGCACGGCCTTTATGAAAAGGAGGAAGACCCTTCTTAACAACCTAGGCGGGCTCTTGCCGGGTATGAAACGGGAGATAGCCGACAGGATGGAACAGGCAGGCCTTTCCGTTTCAACCAGGGCGGAAGAGCTCGAACTTGATCAATGGCAAGTCCTTTTCGAAATACTTCGACCCTCGCTCCAGGAGAAAGAAGAACCGGCAGGCGGCCTGGGCCGCCTGCCGGCAAATCCGGATGAATAAGATCGGAAAGGATTAGCGAACCTTTTCTTTCAGGGCTTTGCCCGGGCGGAAAGCCGGAACCTTTTTCCCCGGGATGTTGATGACCTTGGTGGGATCCTGGGGATTCCTCCCCTTCCTAGGGGCTCTTTTCCTGACCTCGAAAGTTCCGAAGCCTACTAGCTGGACTTTCTCTCCCTTGGAGAGAGCCTTGACGATCGCCTCGAAGGTGGAACCCACAGCCTCGTGCGCCTGTTTCTTGGTGATGCTCGCAGATTTCGCGACCGCATTGATCAGATCCGCCTTAGTCACTTTGTCCGCACCTCCAACTCTTCAGGTTGTCAACTAGGCCGTCGATTCTCTCTTCTGACGGCCAGATACACTAATATCATCTGCCCCATAAGTGGTCAAGTACAGATCGAAAATTAGGCCCCTTTCCGCGCCGATCGCCAGAAGATCCTGAGAGGGGTGCCTTCGAAGTCTCCCATCTCCCTGATCTTTTTCATCACGGTCCTCTCAAAGGAACGGGTAACGATGTTCCTGTCATTGACGAAGAAAGCGAAGGCCGGGGGGTTCATGGCCACCTGAGAGCAGCTCCTGATTCGAAGTGTCCTGCCTCGGGAATCATTCGGCAACCTTTCGAAGGCCAGCACGTCCCTGACGAGGGCTACCGTTTTTGAGGCATCCAGCCA
This sequence comes from Thermovirga sp., assembly GCA_012523215.1. Lineage (NCBI taxonomy): Bacteria > Thermotogati > Synergistota > Synergistia > Synergistales > Thermovirgaceae > Thermovirga > Thermovirga sp. The sequence goes on along the minus strand of JAAYIZ010000282.1, from coordinate 788 downwards.
TCGCGACCGGTTGAACTGGACCATGGCGATCTTATCGGGCATCTTGTGGACTCCTCTCCCGGTCAATCCAGATATGAAAACCAGGGGGGCAAAGTCAGCGAAGGACATCTCCTCCCTGACCTGCCTTGTTATCCTGTCCCCCAGGTCCGGATCCTTCTCGAGCAGGTCCCACTTGTTGACCGCGAGGATCAAGCCCTTGCCCTTGTCAATCACAAGTCCGACTATCTTCTTGTCCTGGTCGGTACAGATCTCCGATCCTTCCATCAGCAGGACTACCACGTCGGCCCTTCCGATGCTTTCATGGGTCCTGACGAGCGAATAAAATTCCACATCGGAGCCCATCCTGCTTTTCCTTCTCAGCCCGGCCGTATCGATGAAGCGAAAGGGTTTACCACCGATAAGGACCCGCGAGTCCACGGAATCCCTTGTTGTTCCAGGCATAGGGGTTACCAGGGACCTCTCGGAAGACGAAAGATAGTTGAGAAGTGTCGATTTTCCAACGTTTGGTCGCCCCACTATCGCTACCGAGATCTCGCCCTCGGGCTGATCTTCAGGACTCTGGGTTTTTTCGAAGATCAGTTCTATGATTCTGTCCAGGAGTTCATCCATATTCCGGTTGTGAGCTGCGCTGACACCGATAACGTCGGGGAAGCCAAGGGCATGTCCTTCAAACTCCCTCTCCTCGTGCACGGGATCGTCGATTTTATTCACGGCGACGATGACTGGCTTACCTTTTTTCCTCAGGAAGAGCGCCACTTCCCGGTCAAGGGTCGTCAAACCGTCCTTGC
>JAAYIZ010000281.1 GCA_012523215.1 Thermovirga sp. | reverse complement strand
CTGATGTCGCCTCCCTTCAGCGCCGACTCCATGGCCCGCGAGATATCTTCTTCGCAATCGGGTGTTTCAATCCAGCTCAGTTGATCGTAGCCTTCGATCCTTGGCCCGATCATAACTACTTCAAGGCCTGGCCTCGATTCCTGGGCCGCGATCGCTCCCCGGGCGAGTTCCCCCGGACCGAGCTCGCTCCCGGAGGCCATGAGCGCTACTCTCGTACGTGGGCCTCCGCTTCTGGCGGACTCCACTATTTCGCGGAGGGCACAGCCGATGATTTTTTTTGTTCCAGTCCCAGTCATGGTCTTCACCCCGCAAGTTCCTTCGAAAGGTCCTCCAGGACTTCAAGGAGTATCCCCCGGACCTCCTCCGTGGTAACCCCCCTGATCTGCCCGGACACACCCGAAGAGGGCTCGATGAGGAAGGAAGCTCCGTCGGAAAGATTGGTGAGCCTGGCCAGGAAAAGGCTTCCCTTTCCGATTATCATGACACGTTCGTATTTCCCTTCCTTGATGTCCTCGCAGGCATGGCCGATGAAAGGCACCCCGGAAGGGATATGACCCTGGGTATGGGCAAAACCCGGGATACCCTTGCTCTCGACAAAGGAGGACATCTCTTCCTTGCTTAATTCTCCTTTCATCACCGCTAGGGCGGCGATCATCTTGAAGTTAGCCGCAGGGACGTCTCCGGCGCCGGCCGGTACGGTGATCTCCGGTATCTGGAGTTCGGCCGCGAACTTGTCGACGTCGGCGAAGGAAAGCCCTATCTTCTGGAGAGGTTCATAGACCAATGCCGAGGTGACCGCCTGGGGGGAAGCACCGGCGCCCACGGAGTGTTTTCCGAGGGCATCGAGCCTCATGATGGGGCACGTACCATCGTCGGCATCCAAAAGAACGGCGAAGCTCCCCAGGCAGTCTTCCAGGGCGGGCATGTCCTTGCGAACGTGGTCCCGGCTGTTCATGAAAAGTTTAGGAATGGCTCCGCCCGCCAGGACCACCACGTTAGGTCTCGCTCCGCTGGCGACCTGGGTTGCCCCGGCTATTACGGCGTTAACGGGTCCTGCACAGAAACTCCGCACGTCGAATCCCGAGGCGTTTACGCATCCTGCTATCTCCGCGATGGCCTTTGCAAAGTTTCCGCCGCCTCGCTGGTTCATGTCTCCCGCGGCTTCCTCGGAGCTCTCGATGATGTAGTCGATGTCCGCCGGGGATAGGCCAGTGGTTTTTAAAAGGTGAAGAAGAGCCAGCACGGATCCAGCTTTGCTGGCAATATTTTCAAGAAGGACGTGCGCGGAAAGCGACTCGTCGAAATCGTGCCCCTTTCTGCAGCAACCGGCTATCTTCCCGTTAAAATACAGGGGAAGCGCCCCATGTTCTTTCGCTTCCTTCTCAATCTCTGAAGGAGTATGCCCTTTCTCTAGCCTAGACAGGATATTCTCATTCATGAGCGGGTGCTTGGCCAGGGCATCGCGGACTTTCCCGGCAAAAGATTCTTCGAGCCAGACAATATCGAATACATCGCAGATATCCATCAAGGCAAGGAATTCGTTCTCAGGCATGATTTCCCCGAATTTTCCGAAACGTGTGGCCCCGTTTATCCTGTTCTGGTACATCGGGGTGGGCTGTTCCTTAAGTCTTTCCAGATCAAGCCCGCCTATAAAGGCTTGATTGGGAGCGTAGGAACACGCTTCATCGTAGGATTGCATGCTCTTGGACAGTTTTTTTATATACTCGGTCTCTCCGTGGGAAATCCTCTCCATGTACGGTGTGTTGCCGTAGTAAAGCCCCAATTCCGGGGTATGGTTAAGGCAATAGGAGTAACCCCTGATAGCGACATGGGCCAT
>JAAYIZ010000280.1 GCA_012523215.1 Thermovirga sp. | reverse complement strand
CTCAAGCCGGAAACAGCCAGGGTCTTCAGGGGTTTCCTCCCGAACATCCTGACATGGTTGGCCTCTCCGCCGGAAACGGACCAGTGGATCCACCGGGAGTTCTTCCCAGGGGTGGTCGGTTCCTTGGAGGGAGTACAGTTTTTCGACAGAATCTCCTTTGCCACCCTGGCCGTGGAGATCACGTTGTCGATGGAACTGGTCTCCCTCCCTACGGGCCTGTTGGCCATGGTGATCCGCGCCGGGCACGGGGCCACCAGGGTGCAGGGAATGTCGTACCTGTTGTGGCGGGTTCTCCATAGATCGACGCTGGTCTCAAGGGGGGTTTCGGCGGGTGAAAGGTTGTGGATCAGCTCCGGGAATCTGATCTGTATGAGCCTCACCACCGAGGGGCAATAGGTCGATATCATGGGCAGTTCTCGGGAATCGTGCTCCTCGAGGGTGCGAGCCTGGGCCAAGGCCGTGAGGTCAAAGGCCAGCGCGGTTTCCTCGAAAATGGGATCGAACCCTATATCCATGAGGATTTCTTTGAGAATTATGGGGTCAGGGGGCCATGAGAATTGGGTGCACAGTGCGGGGTCGGTCACTAGGGGTAAAGAACGATTATCAGCGGCGATGGAATTCCATTCGGATTCCTCCAGCGAAATCGCCCTGTGCCGGCATATCCTTAGACATTCCCCACAGGCGATGCAGCGTTCATCGATGATGTGCAGCTGGCCGTGGATTACTCTCATTGCTTCCGTCGGGCAGGCCTTGATGCAATTTACGCATCCCCGGCAGGATTCGCCGGAGATCTTTATGCCGTGGGGCACGGGCTTTTCACCTCCTCCCTGGAGTAATCTAAAAGAATGACAGCCCTGAGAATCGTACCCTTCCCGAGTTCGGTCTCGATCTCGAGTTCGTCGGAATATTTTTTAATATTGGGCAGGCCCATTCCAGCACCGAATCCCAATTCCCTTATGGAATCGGGAGCAGTGGTGTAGCCCTCCTGCATCGCCAGGCTAACATTCTCTATGCCTGGGCCTTCGTCCCTGGCCACGATGGTGATCTTATCACCCGCCAATTCCAGGGCTATCACGCCTCCGCCGCCATGAATTACGGCGTTCATCTCCGCCTCGTAGGTTACGATCGAGGCCTTTCGACAAATATCGGGGGAAATCCCGAGCGATTTCAAGGTTTCCTTGAAATCCGACGCCGTCTCTCCAGCAGCAAGAAAGTCCAGAGGTTTGACCTCCCTTTGGATCACGAATGGTTCCTGCCGGCTCAAGGGCTTCACCTGTCGACTCTGGAGATGGGTTTGATCCCGGCCTGGTATAGCAGGCCACAGGCTTCGAACATTGTCTTCGAGGTGACAATGGAAGGGATGCCGAGTTTTTCTGCAAGATCGATCGTCTCCCTGGGCGGCCTCTTCCCGCGGACGAACACGACCGCTGGCGTGTCTACCACACTGGCAGTTCTCATGATCTGGATGTTGGTCAGCCCGGTGATCATCAGGGTGCCCGGTCTTGCGAGCGCAAGGACATCGCTCATGAGATCGGCGGCAAAAGCCGTCTGAAGATCCACATTAAGGTCGACAGTCCGGCTTAACGGTTCCGCATTAAGGACCTTCATGACGTCGCCCAGGATCATTTGTTCCCCTCCCTATATAATGTAAAAAGTGATCGTGCCTACTATAGCATGTTTCTTTTTGATTCGCTCTTCCTGTTAGTGAAAAGTTTACCATTTCGTGGCTTTGAGCGGACCCACGGAAAGGATCCTTTTTACCCCATTTCGAGCCCTTGAAATTTCGCCTTTCGATGTTTCTATTCCAAGGGTCCTTAAAAAATGTTAAAGTCAAGGTTGACAAGGTGGAGTATAAGCGCAATAATACGCGGGAGGGGTATATCGCTTGAACCTTCCGGGGAAAAAATTGGGGGTGGAAAGGATGACAAAGGTAAAAGTCTATTCGACACCGACATGCCCGTGGTGTGTCAAGCTCAAAAATT
>JAAYIZ010000279.1 GCA_012523215.1 Thermovirga sp. | reverse complement strand
GCACCCGAAGCCGGTGGCCGAACCCGCAAGGGACGGAGCCGTCTAAGGTGTGCCTGGTAAGGGGGGTGAAGTCGTAACAAGGTAGCCGTACCGGAAGGTGCGGCTGGATCACCTCCTTTCTAGGGAGTATCATAAGAGGCACCCCATGGGTTTTTGTACGCTGTTTCTTTTTTCCCGAGGGCCGATAGCTCAGGTGGCTAGAGCACACGGCTGATAACCGTGAGGTCGGAGGTTCGAATCCTCCTCGGCCCACCAGCCATTTCGGGGATGTAGCTCAGTGGGAGAGCGCCTGCCTTGCACGCAGGAAGTCGTCGGTTCGAATCCGATCATCTCCACCAGCCCAATAAATGCGGTCCTGATAATGCGGTCGAAGGGGCCGCATTTTTCAATTGGAGCGGCAAGGGTCCTGGCCTTCAGAATCTCCTGACGGCGAGGGTTTCACTCTTTTCGCCCTTCCCTCCGGCGATAACGATCCTGTATTTCCTGCCCCTTGATTTTCTTTCGAGGTTGTTGTATCATTCTGATATCGGGGAGAAGTGACCCCGGAGTCGGGTTTTCCGGCTTGAAAGGCGGGTTTTGGACAGCAGGAGCAACATCAGGTACGGCGTAGTTTGAGTGTGGTGTAGCGATCCGGTAACGAGGAACGGTTGTTGACGGAGTGGGGAGTGGTTGCTTGAAGTGTCTCTGCGCCGGGAAACCCGACCAAGGAAGGACAGGGGTGGCGGAAGCCACCCCTTTTTTGATTTTTGTCCCTCGACAAGGGATTTTTTAAAGAGGAGTGATGAATATGCTGGAACTGTTAAGAAAACGAAGGAGCATCAGAAAGTACCAAGACCGCCCCCTTTCAGCGGATCAGGTAATAGCCCTCGAGGAGGCGGTTCTCAGGAGTCCCACGGGGAGAGATTCTAGGTCCTGGGAATTTATTTTCGTCGACGACAGGTTATTGCTAAAAAAACTGGCCGATACGAGGGGAAGCAATTCCGCTTTTCTCGCCGGCGCGTCCCTGGGCGTTGTCGTCCTGGGAAATGAAGTAATCACTGATACCTGGGTCGAGGACTCGTCCCTGGCGGCCGTCATAGTCCAGCTTGCCGCCGTCCAATTGGGCCTTGGGTCATGCTGGTCCCAAGTACGAAACAGGGAACACTCCCCCGACAGGACCGCCGAGGATTACGTCCGGGAACTGCTGGACATCCCCGACAATTTAAGGGTGTTGTGCGTCATCGCGGTGGGCCATCCCGCAGAAGAAAAGCGCCCCACCCCGAAAAAGGAACTACCTTTTCGGAAGATACACAGGAACCGGTTCAGTCCGGTCTAAGGGGCAACGATTTCGGGCGGGTTCTCACCTCGCTAGCTTGAGCATGGCGGCCTTGAGGACCAGGACGGAGGACAAAAGGTCCTCGATCCCGATGTGTTCATCGGCCTGGTGGGCCAGGTCGAGAAGGCCCGACGGGAAGGGAGCGAAGGCCACCACATTTGGGAGGGCTTTGGCATAGGTCCCGCCACCGATGGCCATCACTTCCGGATATTTCCCCGTCACCTCGTAAAAAGCCTCGCTGAGATCCCTTATCAGTGGCGAATCCTTGGGAATTAAAAGGGGGCTGTACCTGGAAGTCTCCACGGGGACGAGGCCAAGGGAGGCCAGTCTTTCCCGGAGCCTTTCCGCCACCAGGTCACCCTTGATCGTCACCGGATGCCTGATATCGAGAGCGACAGAGAGGATACCCCTCGAAAAGGAGGCCAAACCTGGGTTGCACGTCAGCGGGCCGGAGACGTCATCGCTCATGGCTATCCCCAGGCTGGAACCGAACCTCGGGTCTTCCAGCAGATCCGAGAGGATGCTAAAAACCTCAAAGGCTCCCCCGGGGGGAGGGTTGGCATCGATCAGCCGGCAGAGGGCCGCGATGGCGTTCTCTCCATTTTCAGGGAGGCTCGCGTGGGCCGCCCTGCCGAAAGCTCTTACGGTAATGGCCCCCTTTTCGAAAAGCACCTCACCGCCCAGGGGTATGGTCCCGACAGCGCCGCGGAGTACATCCGCCCAGGCTTGAAGGGTGGCGTTCTCTCCCCTGAAGACGGCCTCGCACCGGTCGGGGACAATGTTGACGGCCTCCCCCGCCTGGAAAGAGACCAGCCGGGCCGCGTCGTTGACCCCGACAGGTATATCGATCCGGATATGGAGGCCGCCCTTCTCGGCATGGACGATCCCCTCCGGTATATCGGGGGTGAAACCCGCGACGGGGGCTTCCTCGTTGGCGGCGTACCACTTGATGCCCCGGAAGCCGCTTTCCTCGTTGGT
>JAAYIZ010000278.1 GCA_012523215.1 Thermovirga sp. | reverse complement strand
CGGCGCTGCCCCTTTCGATCCTGATCGCTTCGCTCGAGAGGTATTCCTGGGTGAGAGGGATCTCTGAAAGGACATGAATCTCTTCCCCGGAGAAAAGAACCTTCCAGTCCGAAACGAACTCCGACAGCCTGTGCTGGTCCGGGACGATGGCAAGAAGCGGTCGTTCCGCGCCCCTGAGCAGCCAGCACCAAGAAGATGTACCTGCAGGGAGATGGACCTTCTTCGATGCCCGCTGGAACAAAGGCGTTCCCATGGTCCCGATATCCAGGGGTTGTTGTTCATCCTGGGTGGTCATGGCAAAAGGAGGGTTACTCCTTCTCCCTGAAGTCGTTATGGGAATCCCCGGAAGCGTCTGTAGGTGAATTGGCCTCCCTCATGGCCTCATCAATACCTCGTGTAATCCATGCCAAAACCACATCGGCGGACCTATCGACGATGGTCGGCAGGTCGGCGAGTTCCTCCGGCGAGAATACCTCGGTAACATATTCCGCCAGATCCTTTTCGGGGCCCGAGGAGCCTATACCTATACGCAACCTAGGGAAGTCCAGTGACCCCAATTGGGCGATGATAGAAATCATGCCCTTATGCCCCCCGGCAGACCCCCTCGCCCTTAGCCGGATCCGTCCGAAGGGGAGCGCGGCGTCATCATAAATGACAAGAAGATTATCCAGGTCAAGGTCAAAATAGCGGAAGGCCTTCACGACGGCACTCCCGCTCAAGTTCATGTAGGTCATGGGTTTCATGAGAAGTACTCTCTCGCCATCGACGGGGATGGGACCCCAAGCCTGGGAGTCCATAGAAAGGGCGTGCTTCGGGGCCCCCAAACGTCGGCGCAGGAGGTCAAGGACATGCCAACCAGTGTTATGCCTTGTCCAGGCATAACGTACACCGGGGTTGCCAAGCCCTACGACAAGTTTCAAAGGGCGCTAGACCTCCTCTTCCTTGGCTTTCCCCTTCGCGACGACCTCTACTTCGGCAGTTTCCTCTTCTTCTTCCTCCTCTTCAGGCTCAGGTTCAGCCTCCACGCGGGCCGGTGCGATGGTCACTATGATTTCTTCAGGGGAGAGGACCAAGACGGCGCTTTCAGGGAATTCCACATCGGAGATCCTGATCGTTCCGTCTATGAGCAACTCCGACACATCGATGACGATGGAGGCGGGAATCTCGCTGGGAAGGACTTCCATCTCCACTTCGTGGATCAACTGTTCAAAGACGCCTCCCTGTTTGATCCCTGCGCATCTTTCCCTTCCAATTATCTCAACGGGTACATTTACCGAAACCTTGTGGCCCTTCTTGAGTTGCAGAAGATCCATGTGAAGAATATCCCCCGTCAGCGGATTCCTTTGCAGGTCCCTCATGAGGCAGAGTTCCCTTTTCCCCCCCGGGGTCACCACGTCAAGCCTGGCGGTCTCCCAACGGCCGGATTGCACAACGGGCACAATGCTCTGGACCGCCACGTAAAAGGGCATCGACTCCGGATAGCCGTGACCGTAGAGGACCCCGGGTATCTTGCCTTCGCTCCTGATCTTCTTACAGTGCTGTTTCCCCGTTTCTTCCCTTTTTTCAAGCCTTATCCTGGTGCTTTTGTCCATGAAATACCCTCCTCGTAATATATGAGAACAGGGGGCCGCCGGGTCTACCGAAAAAGGATGCTCACGGAATGATCGGAGTGTATCCTGCTTATGGCCTCCGCGAAAAGTGGTGCTATGGAGAGAACGGTGATATTGTCGATTCTCTTCTCCTCCGGGAGTGGGATCGTGTTTGTCAGGACCACCTGGTGAATGGGCGACCTGCTTATCCTGTCGATGGCTGGACCCGAGAGGACGCCGTGGGTCGCACAAGCGTAGACTTTTTTGGCTCCCCTCGCCAATACCGCCTCGGCCGCCTGCACCATCGTGCCCGCCGTATCTATGATATCGTCCACGAGCACCGCCGTCTTGCCCGAGACGTCACCGATCACTTCCATGACCTCGCTGAAGTTGGCCACCTCATAGGAGCGACGCTTGTCGACTATCGCGAGGTCGGCATTAAGGGGCACCGCGAAACGCCTGGCCCTGGTCACGGCGCCGATATCGGGCGGGATGACCACCAGGTCGCCCTTCCCCAGTTCTTCCTTCAGGGCATCCCTGAAGTAGGCGGCTAACAGCGGTATACCCGTGAGGTGATCCACGGGGATGTCAAAGAAGCCCTGAAGCTGGCCAGCGTGCAGATCCGCCGCCAGGACGCGGTCGGCGCCAGCCTTCTCAATCAGGTTGGCCACCAGTTTGGCGGTTATGGGATCCCTGGCTTTGGATTTTCGGTCTTGCCTCGCATACCCGAAGTAGGGGGTCACCACGTTCACTCGGTAGGCCGAGGCCCTGCGCATGGCATCGATCAAAATCAGGAGTTCCATGAGGTTCTCGTTGACGAGTTCGCAGGTAGGCTGGACAACGTAAACATCGGCCCCTCTTACGCTCTCTTCCACGGAAAGTCCGATCTCTCCGTCGGAGAAGCGGAAGATATTCGCTGTCGCGACCCCGACTCCGAGGTTTTCACAGATCGACCTGGTGAATTCTGGATGGGCGCTACCCGAAAAAACCTTCAGTTCCCTTAATTTTGAGGCCATCTTCATTCTCCTCCCTCGTCGGTCTTCCTTCTTCTGCGGGCCCATCCCTCAATATTCTTCTGCCTAGCCCTTCCGATGGCCAGGCCTTCGGCGGGAACGTCCTTCGTGATAACCGACCCGGCCGCGGTGTAACAACCGTCGCCCAGCGTGACGGGTGCCACCAACATTGTATCGCTGCCAACGAAGCAACCTTCGCCAATGATGGTCGGATTTTTCTTTTCCCCGTCATAATTGCAGGTTACGGTGCCGGCTCCTATGTTGCTTCCTTTCCCCACCGTGGCGTCGCCAATGTAGGTTAGGTGAGGAACCTTGGCTTTTTCGCCGATGACGCTTTTTTTGATCTCTACGAACTTGCCCGCGAAAGCTCCCTCGCTCAGCACCGAACCATCCCTGACGAAGGTGAAGGGGCCTAGGGTCGAATTATCGCCGGCCGTACTGTCGCAAATCACGACATGACCCAACAGGTGGACATTCTTGCCTAAAACGCTGTCCCTGACAATAGAGAAACTGCCTAACCTGGAACGGCTACCGATCTTTGACGCTCCCCACACCTGCACAAAGGGTTCCACCGTCACGTCGTCGCCGATGACAACACCCGGCCCAATCCAAACCGTCCCGGAATCGACGCACTTGAGCCCATTTCTCATATGGCGGTCGAGAATACGCCCCCGCAAAATCCCCGATACCCTGTCCAGCTGCAGAGGATCGTTGACGCCTTCCATCTCGTCCGGGTCAGGGCAGGTCATCATACCCACCTTTTTCTCCTCTTCGCCGAGGCCGTGGATAACGTCGGTCAGGTAATACTCCCCTTGGGAGTTTTCCCTGCCGACGTTCTCCAGTTGCTCCAAAAGCGACTCCGTTCTGAAGACATAGATACCGCTGTTGACCCTGTAGCATTTCTTTTCATGCTCGAGGGCATCTTTTTCCTCGACGATCCTGAAACCCCTGTCCGTGTCGAGAACACGGCCGTAACCCGTCGGATCAGTGGGCTCGAACACCAGGAAGGTACAATCCTCATCGGCCTCAATGTTCCGGGTGTTCAACCCGGTCAGTGTTTCCTTGGCTATCAGGGGTACATCTCCCGGGATGATTATCACCCGTTCAAATCGCGATACCCACTCCCGGGCAGTATAGACCGCATGACCCGTGCCCAATTGTTCCTGTTGAACGATCATTTCTGTCCCGGGCCAGGCGTTCTCCAGGTACCGGGAAACAGCCTCGCTCCCGTAACCGACTACCACAGCCCTGCCGGAGAAACCAGGATCGTCCGTCGATTCCATGGGATAATAGAGAAGTGGTTCGTTGAGCAGTTCGAGAAGGACCTTGGGAGTTTCGCTCTTCATGCGCGTACCTTTGCCGGCGGCCAGGACCAGGACTCCAGTGCCCGCTATAGACATGACGATCCCCCTCCACCAGATTTTGTCTACCCTGATTTTAACATGCCTGAACTGACT
>JAAYIZ010000277.1 GCA_012523215.1 Thermovirga sp. | reverse complement strand
AAGGCACAGTGGCCTCGATCCAGCCAAGCTGCTGTCGTACGACGTTCGCCAGGGCCTGTCGGGCCTGTTCTTCCAGCCTGGCCGTCGAGACGATGGTCTTCTGTTCCGCCACCAGAGTGCTTCCCTTCCTCACTCTCATGGATTCCTCCAGTTTGACCTGCCCCATATCGTAGGGCCGGGTGGCCGGAAGGACCATGACCTTGAAACCCTCGGGGAGGCGAATGCTGGCCGTTTGTTCAAAGACAAAGGGGAAACGTATATCTCCTGCATCCCTTTTTTCGGCTATTGAATGTTGCCAGGGCATCATCACCGAGGGCATCCTGAGGAGCAGTCCCTCACCTCCGGGTATGGCGACCCTGGCATGGAGAGGGACCTTGACCCTCAGTCCCGTTCCAGGCGTTTCCACCGAGGCTTCCTGAAAGGAGAACCCGGGAATGGAAGGCCAGGTGAAGGAAGCTAACATCCTGGCGGCGGTATCTTCCCCGATGGCTCCGTCACCGTTCACTACCTCAACCCAGGCACCCCCGGCGGTGATCGCCAGTTCGCCCGTAGCCATGCCATCCGGGGCGACTTCAATGACCCAATTGACCGAAAGCCGATGATCTCCCGGACCTCCCGAGGGCAAGGTGTTTCGCAAAGGAGTGCTCCCGTCCAGGGAATAGAGGGTCCTCCCCCAGAGTCCGGGTGGCATGGAGCCGGGTTTAACGGCCTGCCCTATCTCGAAGATAAAGGGTTTCCCCCCAGGGGGGGTTACGGACAGTACGGGTTTTCTCCACGCTTTTACCGTCGCGGGAGACAAATCTCCGAGGGAAACCCGCGAATCCCAGCAGGCTTCCACGCTCCAACCAGCCCTTCGCAACCAGTTCCCAAGGAGAAAGGAGGCCTCCCACACCGTCCAGGGCCCTTCTGCAGGGATACTGTCCGGGTTCCTGACGAGATCGGGGGGCAGCGAAGATTCGATGAGCTCGGGGCCGTTCACGTACTCCATTATCCGGACCCCCCTTCTCGACTTGTCGGGATCATTCATGAAGGAAGCTACCCGCGAAGGGGGGGTAGCTTCGAGGGAGGCGGCCAACGTGGAGACGGCACCAAGCGAGTATTGAAGGCCCTTCCTGAGGCTGAATATCAACCAGCGCCCCTTCTCCGGGGAGAGGGAGGATTCTTCGAGGACAGGGGTATTGATGATGCTCCAGGTATAGGTATCCTCGACGCCGCTCCTGCTCACCTGGGGATCGGGAAGATTTTCCCCTTGCCAGGCTGGTTCGGCTCCGGAGGGCAGCTCCAAGGTGATCCTCTGTTCCCACTGGGCCAGGTCAAGGTCGATGGGGACAGCATCCTCGAGGTTCATCCTCGTCGGAAAGACTTCGCGATAGGATAAGGCGAGGATATTGTCCTCGAAGCTGTTGGGAAACCTCACCTCGATGACCCGGACTCCACCTCTTTCGATCTCCCTCGGGATCAGGGGGAACCGGATCCGGCGGCTGTTAGGGTCATAAAGCGCTGATTCCAGGACGGAGGCCTCGCCTCCCTCGGGGATGACGATCTCCCAGTTTCTCCATCTGTCCGGGAGCTCCTCGCCTTCATGAAGAAAGAGGGTCGTAACCCGCTCCGTTCTTCCATCGGCCAAAAGCCGAAAATTGATATCTCTCAGGATCACGGTCCCCTTCCCCGATCCCAAGGTTTCCAGGGAAGGCGCCTCATCCAGGGATTTCGAGAGAAGAGCCGGAATGTCCTGCCCATGGGCCGTCCCGGAAAGGATGAACACTACCGACAGGACCAGCGTTAAAAAGAAGGATCTCGATCTCAAAGGAATCACTCCCTCGTATTCGTGGATGCGACAGGGGCCGATCCAGTTCTCAGACGTTCTTACCGCAACAATGCTTATACTTTTTACCGCTGCCGCAGGGGCAAGGTTGGTTCCTTCCAATCCTCGGAGCGCTTCTTACCGGCTGGGATCGCGGGGAATCATCCGGACCACCGGTTGGAGGCGGCAGTACCGCATCACGGATCTCCCTCCGGGAGCCCACGGTCTTGGCGGGCTCCGACTCCGGTGTCATCACCGTGACCCTGAAAAAGTACTGGGCGAAGGAGAGCCGGATCCGTTCCATCATCTCCTGGAAAAGATTATAGGATTCAAACTGGTATTCAAGAAGTGGATCCTTCTGTCCTATAGCCCGCAGGCCGATCCCCCTTCTCAGTTCATCCATGGCCAGGAGGTGCTCCTTCCAGGCTGAATCCAGCACGTTGAGGAGCAGAAACCTTATCATCTCGCTGGCGTTATCGGTTCCCAGTT
>JAAYIZ010000276.1 GCA_012523215.1 Thermovirga sp. | reverse complement strand
CCAGCAGCGCGCCGGCTATGCCACAGTAAAAGCCCGAAATGGTGAGGCTCAGGACCCGGTAGTGGGCCGTCTTGAAACCCAGCAGCGACGCCGCGATGTAATCGTCCCTGCAGGCCTTGAAGGCCCTTCCGTAGTTCCCGTTTATCAAAAACCTCATGAGGATGAGCATGCCCAGGAAAAAGGCCGCCGCCACGGGAAGAGTGGTGAAGTTCGTCACCCCGGGGAAACCCCTGGCCCCCCTGGTGAAGGATTGCCAGTTCTCCAGGATGAGCCTTATCGTTTCGCCAAGCCCTATGGAGGCTATGGCAAAATAGTCCCCCATCAGTTTCAAGGTGGGGACACCGATAAGGTAGGCGACCACCATGGCCAGGATTCCGCCGGCTATCACGGCGATGAACCAGGGGACATCGTGCCGGACGGAAAGGATGGCCGCCGTGTAGGCCCCGAGGGCCATGTAGCCCGCATGGCCCAGGGTGAATATCCCCGTGAAGCCCGTGAGGAGGCTTACGCCCATGGCTGCGATGGAGTTCACGCAGATCAGTATGATGATGCCCTCGATGTAACCGGATATCATGGCGAGCCTCCCCTAGACCTTCTCGGAGATGTGCTTGCCGAACAGCCCCGTCGGGCGCCAGAGCAGTGTCAGCACCAGCATTCCGAAGACGACGATGTCCCTCATCTGGCTGGATATGAACCCGGCGGTGAGCATTTCCGCCAGTCCCAGGATGAGGCTGCCGACGACAGCCCCGGGGAGGCTTCCCAGCCCCCCGATGACGGCGGCGACGAAGGCCTTTATCGTTATCATTCCCAATTGTGGGTAAAGGGTGTAACGGACGGAAAGGAAGATCCCGCCCACAGCCGCGAGCAGGCCGGCGACGAAAAAGACAATGGAAATAAGTTTGTTCACATTGACCCCCATGAGGCCCGCCGTTTTTAGGTCGTAGGAAGCGGCCCTTATGGCCAGACCCCATTTGGTGGTGGACAAAAAGAGCTGCAGGCCGGCGAGGAAGACCATGGCCATGACCAGGGAGAGAATATCGAAGGCGCTCGTGGTTGCCAGGCCGAAAACGCTCACCGGGGTCATCGGTATGACCGGGGGCAGTGCCCTGAAGCGTCCGCCCACGGTGACCACGAAAATGTTCTCGATCACAATGCTCATGCCCATGGAGGCTATGAGCAGGTAAAGGGTCACATTGGTCCTTTCCCGGATGGGTTTGTAGGCCCCCCTCTCGACCAGGACCGCCGAAACGCCCGCGCCTAGGAAGGCGAGGAGGCTGGCGATCCAGATGTTGTTCCCGACGGCCGCGAGGGTGTAGTAGCAGATATATCCTCCTATGACGAGGAAACCGCCGTGGGCGAAGTTGGAGAAGAGCAGAATGGAATAGACCAGGGAGTAGCCAACGGCGATCAGCGCATAGACCGACCCGAGGGAAAATCCATTGATCACCTGCTGGAGAAGGGTTTCCAAAAGGGGTTCACCGTCCTTGTGTCCTGCAAGTGCGGGGCGGACGCGGATCCCGCGCCCGCCCCGTTGCTGGTGACTGCGAGAAAAGAAAAGTGGCGCTATTCAGGCTGGATCTTTGTGAATAACTGGCCCCTGCCGTCCTTCGCGATGAGGACAACGCCCGTCTTGTTCATCGGGTTGTGGGTCGCCGGGTCGATAGACATGACGGCGTGGTGGAGCTGGACGTTCACGGTGCTCTCCAGGGCGTCCTTGATGGCGGTGCTGTCGGCCTTGCCGGCCCTCTCGATGGCGTCGGCGAGCCAGTAGATCGCGTCGTAGGCCAGGATCCCGTTGGTGAACTCCTTGCACTCGTCGTTGTAGGTCTTCCTGTAGTCGACGAAGAAATCGGCCATCGCCGGGTCCTCGGGAGCCACGTGGTTAATCCAGTAGCTGCCCTCCATGGCGTCTCCGGCGATCTCCCACATGAACTCGCCGTAGCCGTCGCCGCCTACGAAGATGATATCCTTCATGCCCAGTTCCCGGGCCTGCTTCATGATCAGGGCCATCTCCTTGCCCATGTTGGGCAGGACAAGGACTTCGGCCTTGCTGTCACGAATGGTGGTAAGCTGAGCCCTGAAGTCCACGTCGGTGCCGGCGCGGAACCCCAGGTCAGCCACGACCTTGCCGCCGTACTGTTCGTAGTACTTCATGAAGAACTCGCGGAGGCCCTGGGCGTAGTCGCTGCCCACGTCCCAGAGGACGGCCGCCGTCATCTTCTTCAGTTCCTGGGCGCTGAAAGCGGCTATCAGTTGGCCCTGGTAGGGATCGGTGAAGCAGATGCGGAACATGTAGGGGTGGAGAACCCCTTTTTCGTCGACCGTCACGAGCAGGTTCGTCGACACCGTCCCTATCTGGGGAACCTTGTACTTGTCGGCCAGCGGGGCCGTTGCGATGTTGATGCCGCTGCCGTTGGCGCCGATCACCGCCACGACCTTGTCGTTTTCGGCCATCCGCCTGAAGGCGTTCACCGCGTCCTCGGGACGGGTGCGGAAGTCATAGACCAGGAGTTCGAGCTT
>JAAYIZ010000275.1 GCA_012523215.1 Thermovirga sp. | reverse complement strand
CTGTCGGAGTTCGTTTCGGACTGGAAGGTTCTTTTCTCCGGGGAAGAGATTCATGTCCTTTCAGAGATCCCTCTCACCCAGGAATACCTCTCGAGCGAAGCGATCAGGATCGAAAGGGGCAGCGCCGTTGAAAAATGGAATGCCACCGGCGGCTGTATCGTCGCGACCCCCTCGGCAATCCTGACCCCCCTTAGCCTCCCCTCAGCCGGCGTCGATGTCGATGCGGGTCTTGCCCTGGATAGAGACTGTTTCCTCGAATGGGCCGTCGCCTCAGGGTACAGGAGGTCGGACCTGGTCTGGCAGGAAGGACAGTATGTCAGCAGGGGCAGCATCGTCGATATCTTTGACCCTTCCTACCGCCTGCCCCTCAGGATCGAATTTTTCGATGATCGGATAGAGAGCATCCACCTTTTCGACCCTGAAAGCCAGAGAAGCCGTTCTCCCATGGGGCTCACCCGCGTCCTGGCGTTGACGGGAGGAGTCGGGATGCGGTTTGATGAGATGCTGCCGCCCGAGACCGGCATCGTCCTCTTCGAACCACCGGCGCTTGAACGATCGGCGGAAGCCTACCGGTGGATATGGAATAGAATGGCGGCCGAAGAAGGGGAGGATCTCCTCATTACCTGGGAGGAAGAGCTCCTCAGGCTTTCCGATTACCGACGCTCTTCGGTCTCCCGGTTCATCCAGGGGGCGGACCTGCGGGTTCCCATAACCGAGGTCCAATCCTTCAGGGGAAGACTGGAGGCGGCCGAATCGATCATCAGGGGTTGGCTCGACGACGGTTTTGACTTGAGTCTCTTTACGTCCAATGATTTGCTGGCCCAATGGGCATCCGAGATGGGAATCAATCCCAAGGAGGGGATCCTTTCAAAGGGTTTTGTGGATCGCTTGGAAAGAAAGGTGTTTCTCACCGATAGCGACCTGGTGGGCGTAACCCCTGTCTCCCGGGAGGGAAGGATCATCCGGATCCCTCCGAGGGAGTGGGAGGAGAGGATCGGCGATCTAGACTTCGTGATCCACGAAGACTATGGCATCGCCCAGAACCTGGGCATCGAAAGAATTACCTCTGACGGCATGGATCGGGACTGCCTGGTGCTGCTCTTTGCAGAGAACAGGAGGCTTCTTCTCCCCCTGGTGCAGCTTTACAAGATCACCCCCTTCCCGACTTTTTCCGGAGAAGAACCCCAACTGGACAACCTGAGGGGTACCGCGTGGAAGAAGGCGTCGCTCAAGGCCAGGGAGAAGGCCAAAGAGGCAGCCCGACAGATCCTCGCACTTTACGCGGTGAGGGAGACGAGCAAGAAGGAACCGCTGCCTCCCGATGGCGATCTGTTGGCAAAGTTCGAGAGCGCTTTCCCCTACGAGGAGACCAGCGACCAAGTATCCTCTATCCGCTCCGTTAAGAGGGACATGGAAGATCCTCTCCCGATGGATAGGCTGCTCGTCGGCGATGTGGGTTTTGGAAAGACCGAGGTTGCCTTCAGGGCGGCCGTAAAGGCCGCCGAGGGGGGGCGCCAGACGGCTTTCCTCGTTCCCACTACGCTCCTCGCTCTCCAGCACTTCGAGTCCTTTTCCGCTAGGATTGCCGACCTTCCGGTGAGGGCCGAACTCCTCTCCCGGTTCGTTCCTCGGAAGAGGCAGGAAGAGATAAAGAAGGACATAGAGAGGGGACTTGTGGACGTGATCTTCGGGACTCACCGGCTTCTCCAGGGTGACTTGAAGTTCCGCAGGCACGGACTGGTCGTCATCGACGAGGAACACCGTTTTGGCGTCTTGCACAAGGAACGATTGAAGAAACTGGAACCGTCCATCGATGTACTAAGCATCTCGGCAACACCCATCCCAAGGACGCTCCACATGGCCCTGGGAGGGTTAAGCCACATTTCTATGATATCCTCCCCTCCTTATCGGCGCCAGCCGGTCATGACCTACGTAGGCCCCTGGAGGGACGACCTTTTCAGGGAGGCTGTCTTCAGGGAGAGGGCCAGGGGGGGGCAGGTCTTCTTTGTCCATAACAGGATTGAGACCATAGAAGACGTCGCCGCCAGGACGAGGTCGATTTTCTCCGGCCTCAGGGTGGATGTCGTCCACGGCCGGATGGAAGAGAGAAAACTGGAAGAGGCCATGATCAAGTTTACCAGGAGGGAGACGGACCTCCTCGTTTGCACTACCATCATCGAGAGCGGTCTCGATCTTCCCGGGGCCAACACCCTTATCATCGATAACGCTCAGGATCTTGGCCTGGCCCAGATGTACCAGCTGAGGGGCAGGGTAGGAAGAAGGGAGGAACAGGCCTTCGCCTTTTTCTTTTATCCTCCCGATAGGGTCATACCCTATGAAGCCCTTGAACGTCTCGAAGCGATCGCCAGCCTGAACGACAGGGGAGGTGGTTTTGCCCTCGCAAAAAGGGACATGGAAATCCGTGGCGGTGGGCAGTTGATCGGGACCCGCCAACATGGACATGTAGACAGGATCGGCTTCAATGCCTACTTCAAGATGCTCGAGGAGGAGATTGCCTCCGAGTCCGGTGGTGAACCCGGCCCGGGAGTAAAAATGGAAATCCGCATCCCTGTGGTCCTTCCCAGTTCCTACGTGCCCCAATCCAGCGTGAGGATAGCTCTTTTCAGGAGGCTCCTGAGGGCCGACAGCATATCGGAAGTGCTCGAATTGGAGAAGGAGGTCAGGGAACGCTTTGGTCCTATTCCCCAATCGGTCGCGTTTATGCTGGCCTCGGCGAAAGTCCGGTCCACCGGGCGTCGCAATGGGTTACAATACGTTCATTGCGCCCTTAGGGAGACTCAGGCCGGGGGTGACCCCCTGAAGCTCAAGGGACTCGCTTCCTGTAAAGTTGGGTGGGTGTTGGCATCAAGCGGCATTCTAACAGGACCTGGGGGGTACCGGGGGATGGTAGAACTGGCCGAAATGATCAAAGGCGCCCCCAAAACGGAGCCCGGGGAGATGGATGATGGCCATATCATCGAAGGTAAATGATCAGATGGTTAAACTTCTTTCAATAATGGGAAGGCTCCGGGAGCCCGGCGGTTGTCCCTGGGATAGGGAACAGACCCTGGAGAGCCTGAGGCCTTTCATACTGGAAGAGGCCTACGAACTGGTGGACTCCATCGAAAAGGAGGACCCGGCAGCTATTTGCGAGGAAAGCGGCGACCTGCTTCTTCAGGTGGTTTTCGTCGCTCAGGTATGTATGGAGGAAGGTCTTTTCGATCTGGCCGACTCCATAAGATGTCTCAACGAAAAATTGGTGAGGAGGCATCCCCACG
>JAAYIZ010000274.1 GCA_012523215.1 Thermovirga sp. | reverse complement strand
TGACCATCCCATCCCATCCTGCCATCGTAATGGATTTTTTCGAATCGGATTCTTCAAGGAGGAGGCGTACCAAGTACGAAAAAAAATGGCTGGAAGCCGGTAAAAGGATTTTTCTCATGCGGTTCAGAAAGGAGAAGCCCTTCGGGAAGAGCATCCCGGAAAGAGGAGTGATCGAATTGCACAAGGCTTTGGGTAGGTCCTGCCCTGACTTGGCCGAACTGGTCTCGCTGGTGGGGATAACGGCGGGAGGAAGGGAAGCCCGTTGGGTCTTTAGGGACTGCTTTTCCAACCCTTCGGGGGTTATCCTGGTGGAAACCTTTACCTCTGATGAGGGTTTCGAACAGTCCTTCTTTTTCCGGATCGTTCCGGGAAAGGACGGTTGCATGATCAAAACGGATTTCGCGACACGGCCCTTCACGACCCCATCGGTGAGGGGAGCATTCCAGGATGTGGCATCCTTCCTGGAAGGCGCTGGCCGATGAACGGGTACCCCCTTTACCCCGTGGGTTACGTGCGTTCACCCTTCAAGGTGCCTGTGCCGCCGGAGAGATTCCGTGGAGTCGATTCTAGGATTGAACTGATGCCCGAATTCGAAGAAGCCCTGGAAGGGTTGGAAGAGGGCGAAAGGCTCCTCGTTCTTTTCCGGTTTCACCTTTGCCGCGGTTTTCCCATGAAAGTCCACCCCAGGGGGGATGCCCTGAACCCACTCCGGGGGGTGTTCTCGACCTGTAGCCCGAACAGGCCCAACCATATCGGCGCCAGCCTTGTCCTGTTGAAGGGTATCAGGGGGCCTGTCCTGGTAGTGGAGGGCCTTGACGCGGTGGACGGGACGCCGGTGGTGGACATCAAACCTTCCAGGGGGATAAACTGGGAGCGCGCGAGATCTGAGGCTTTCTCGGGGAGGCAGTGATTGTGAAAAGGGTCCGTCCAACCTCCGACCTCGTGATGCAAGCCCTTTTCAATATCCTGGGGCCCGGTAAAGGGAGATCCTTTCTGGACCTTTTCTCCGGGACAGGCAGGGTGGGAATGGGGGCCCTTTCGAAAGGGTTCGCTCCCGTGGTAATGGTAGACTCCTCTATAAAGAAGTTAGACGGGTTGGCCGGATTGCCTGGGCGGCAAGGGTTAGAAATTCTGACCATGGATGTACGGAGGGCCCTTTCCCTGCTGGAAAACCAGGCCCGCCTTTTTGACGTGATATTCGCCGACCCCCCCTACGAAACGGGGTGGATCGCGAGGATGGCTTCGTTGAAGTCCCGCCTGGCGGCTATCACGAAGGACGAGGGAGCCTTCGTCCTTGAGCATGCGAAGAGGGAAGCGGTCGACCCGGCCCAATGGGACGGGTGGTTTTTCCAATCGAGATTTTATGGGGACACCCTGCTGACCTTCTTCATGAAAACTATTGACGGGGGGGAACCGCCATATTGATAAGAGCCATGTATCCCGGATCCTTTGATCCCATTACGAACGGGCATATCTACATAGCCGAGAGGGCCGCCGCCATATTCGGCGATCTTACCGTGGGTGTGCTCAACAACAGCCAAAAAAAGTACACCTTCTCGAAGGAAGAAAGGGAAACCATGACCAGGGAGGCCTTGAGCCATCTCCCCAATATACGTATCAAGCATTTCGAAGGTTTACTGGTTGATTTCATGAGAGCCGAGCAGTGTCGCGTCATCATCCGGGGATTGAGAGCTCTCTCGGATTTCGAGTACGAGTTCCAATTAGCCCTGATGAATCGGCAACTGGCGCCCGAAATTGAGAC
>JAAYIZ010000273.1 GCA_012523215.1 Thermovirga sp. | reverse complement strand
TGGTAGACCATATCAGGGATAACGCCCTGAAAGATCACGAAGCCATCACCGTGGACGGCGTGAGGATCCTCTACCCCAGGGGGTGGGGCCTGGTCAGGGCGTCGAACACCCAGCCCGTTATCGTGGCGAGGGTGGAGGGCAAAACCCAAGCGGACCTGGCGGAGTACTCGGCGGATCTCAAGAGGAGGATCCTGGAAGCTGGCGTCGAGGACTTCACTTGGGAACACTGATTGGGGGCTTGATTGGGGTCAGAGCTTGATTTTGAGCATTTGTATACTGAAAGGCGAGAAGTGCGAAGGAGCGGAAAGGCAAAACAGCGCAAAGCCTACCTCCGTCACACCGTTCGGGACAGTTCGTTCCGGGGGTTTTTAACGAGGGGTTGCGTCTGGGGTACAAGGGCCTGCTGTTATTTTTCCCGATTTACGACTCCTGGTTCACGATTTACGGCTTTTTTGCCCTTATGGTATACAAATGCTCAAAATCAAGCTCTGACCCCAAGCATTTGGGAGAGGCCTTCCTCGAGGGTGTAACGGGGTTCATACCCCAGGAGCGTCCGGGCGCGGGTTATGTCGGCCTGGGAGTACCGGATGTCCCCTTCCCTCTCCGGCTCGTACCGGGGCACCAAGGCCTTTCCCGATCGCAGGCGTCCCCCCGACGTGGTATGGAGCGCAGAGAGGAGTTCTGCCAGCGACACGGCCCGCCCCGTCCCGATGTTGAAGAGAGGGGCTTCACCGGCGGCCCCGCCCTCCCGCAGTGCGGCGAGTAGGTTGGCCTGCACCACATCCTCTACGTAGACGAAATCCCTCGTGGTCCTTCCGTCGCCGTAGATCACCGGGGTTTTGTCCTCCCGGAGATACCTGGACCAAATGGATATGACCCCCGAGTAAGGGCTCGATGGATCCTGCCTCGGCCCGAAGACGTTCATGTACCGAAGCCCGGTGGTTCTCATGCCGCCGGGAAGCACCGAGGCGTACAGCTCGTTCGTCCGCTTGGCCACAGCGTAGGGCGAAAGGGGCCTAAGAGGGGCATCCTCCCCAATGGGCCCCTCGGGCTGGTGTCCGTAGACCGCCGCAGAGGAGGCAAAGACAAAAGACCGCACCCCCGCGTCCTGGGCCGCCGTCAGCATATTGAGGAAGCCCGTAATGTTGCAGGAGTTGTTCATGTGGGGCTCCCGGAAGGATCGGGGCACCGAGGCCAGGGCCGCATGGTGAAGGACGATGTCGGCGCCGCGACAGGCCTCGCGGCACTGCTCCATGTCCCTTATGTCGCCCTTGAGGAGACGGAAAAGGGGATCATAACCAGAAGAATACCGGCTTGCCCCTTCGATATTCGACTCTCTCCCGGTCAGAAAGTTGTCGAGGGCGACGACGTGCTGACCCAGGAGCAGCAGGGCATCGACGAGGTGAGAGCTGATGAAGCCGACGCCGCCCGTCACGACCCACCTCAAAGGCGTCGAGAGAAGATTCCTGCAGAGATTTTCGTACCTGGACATGGGCCACCCCCCCATAAAGTCGCGCCAATTGGGATAATTCTATTGGAAACTTATATTTAATACAACTACTTCGGGGCGGCTGGAGGTCCTTATCGGCGGTCCCCAGCAACCGACACCGCAGGAAATGTAAAAGAGAGTATCGCCTCTCTTCAGAAAACCCCAGTCTTGCTCGAATATTTTAGAAGTGATGTAGTTGAAGGGCCAGAGCTGCCCCCGATGGGTATGGCCGGAAACCTGGAGGGCAATGTCGGCTTCCTCAGCCTCGTGGAGGTCGTGGGGTGTGTGGTCCATAACGATCACCGGGAGGTCCCCGCCAATACCATCAATGGCCGCCAGGGGCGATCGCCTTCGCCCCATCCGTGATGCCGCGCGGTCGTCCCTCCCCACCAGGACCATGGCGCCGTCGATCACCACCGACTGGTCCCTCAGGACGATCACGGCTCCCTCGGTGAAGGAACGGGCCGCCTCATCAGCCCCGGAGTAAAATTCATGGTTGCCAAGGACGGCGAAAACACCGAGAGGCGCCGAAAGGGTTTCCAGTTGTTCGGAAAGCCTCTCCTCCTGGGCACGGGTTACGTCGGAGTCGACGATGTCCCCCACGAGGAGCACCATGTCGGGACGGGTCGAGTTGATAGTCTTAATCATGTCGGCCAGCCAGTGGTTCCTCACCAGGAGCCCCACGTGAAGGTCCGAGGCCACGGCCACACGCAAAGGTCCCTCCCTCGGCGCCCCTTTGATGGCCAGGTCATACTCCCTCACCACGGGGTTGCGGGCGTTCCACCGCCCCACCGCAACAACTACCACCGACAGGAAGAGAACTCCCCAGAAGGCGGCGAGGGCCGCCCTGCCCTGCCTCCTGGCTAGAGACCGCGGTACGATCCTGATCCAATAGTCGGCCAACCGGATGGCATCGACAAGGATTAAAAGGAGAAGGATATAGACCATGAAACCTAGGTACCAGGAACCGAGGATGGTGAGTTGGTCCGTGAAGGCGCAGCGGCAGAAGGCCCCGCCGATCCTACCCGCAGGTAAGGCCACGACGAGGATCCAGAAGGCGAGGATGACGGGGACCTTGAAAATCCCCAAGTAGGGGACCACCCTGGCCAGGTGAAGCCAAATAAAGAGGTTAGCCGCTCCGTAAATGCCCAGGGCAACGCCGAAAAAGGAAATGAACCGGGAAACTATAATTTGTACCTCCCTACTGGGATTTGGACAGGCTAATCATAAACGACAGCTTGCGAGTAAAAACAAACAATCAAAGAGAAAGGCGGCCACGCTAATAATTAGCGATCGCTAATTATTAAAAGGAAACCGCCATTACAATCTCTGTCAATCAATTATGCTGTAATACCATCCTGTCCTTTTTATTACTAGCCGTTTACGGCTTGCAGCAAAAGGCCAGGATTCGCCTATTACCGTCACCTAACCTGAAGTCCTTGAGTACTCGAAGTGGTTACTATTATTCATCGGGTTCGGTCTTTTGCTCCTAGACCTCTTCCTGCGCGGTCCGGGATATGATCTCCTCTTGAAGTTCCAGCCCGATATCACAGAAATAGTCGCTGTAACCAGCTACTCTTACTATCAGGTCCCTGTAGTTCTCTGGATGTGCCTGGGCATCCCTCAGAGTCTCGATGTCGATTACGTTGAACTGGATATGGTGAGCATCGTAGCGGAAGTAGGTCCGAACCAGGCTGGCAAGCTTTTCGATCCCCTTCTCGCCTTCAAGAACCTTCGGCATGAATTTCATGTTCAATAGGGTGCCACCAGTACGTACCTGATCCATTTTGCCACAGGACTTAATCACTGCCGTAGGGCCATTGCGGTCGGCACCCTGAACGGGAGATATGCCTTCCGATAGTGGGGACCTGGCTTTCCTACCATCAGGAGTCGCCCCGGTAACAGAGCCGAAGTAGATGTGACAAGTGGTGGGGAGCATGTCGATGTGGTAACAACCGCCCTTGGTGTTGGGCCGTCCATCTATTCCAATAAAAAGTGATTCGAAAACTCTCTTCATTATGGAATCGGCGTAGTCATCGTCGTTGCCCCAGCGAGGGGTCTTGTTGGCGAAGGTCAGCCTGAGGCTCTCGCGGCCTTGAAAGTCGGACCTAAGGGCCTGGATTACATCCACCATGGAGAAAGTCTTATCCTCGAAAACGTGTTTTTTAAGCGCACTGAGGCTGTCAGTTATGGTGCCTATACCCACACATTGGATGTAGTTGGTGTTATACCGCGGTCCACCGTCGTTATAATCCCTGCCTTTTTTGATACAGTCGTCAATCAGCACTGAAAGGAAAACCGCTGGAGCGTATTCAGCGTACATGCGCTCTATGAACTGGTTGCCCTTGATCTTGATCTCGACTATGTGATTCAGCTGTTTTTCGAAAGCGGAGTAGAGGTCGTCAAAGGTGCTGAAATTAGATGGATTACCGGTCTCAGCTCCAATTCGTTTTCCCGACAGGGGGTCCACGCCGTTGTTCAAGGCCAGTTCCAGTATCTTGGGAGTATTGAGGTAACCCGTCAGTATGTAAGCTTCCTTGCCAAAGGCGCCTGTCTCCACGCATCCGCTGGTGCCACCTTCCCGGGCGTCCTCTACGGTTTTTCCCGCTCGAACCATCTGTGCTATCACCGTATCAGCATTAAAAATGGATGGGTAGCCATAGCCCTTTCGAATCACTTTTAGGCCAGTCTTCAGGAACCTATCAGGATTCTTCCGACTCAGCTGGATATTGGCCTGGGGCTGTAGCAGGTGAATCTCGTCAAGTACCTCCAACATCATGTAGGATATCTCGTTGACACCGTCAGAACCGTCTTTAAGCACCCCCCCCAGGTTAATGTTGGTGAAATCATTGTAAGTCCCGCTTTCGGCAGCCGTTACACCCACTTTAGGGGGAGCTGGGTGGTTGTTGAATTTGATCCAGAAGGCGCTCAATAGCTCCTTAGCCCACTCCCTTGATAGGGTACCCTCTTCTAATTCCCGGGCGTAGAAAGGATAGAAGTATCGGTCCAAATGCCCAGGATTCATGGCATCCCAACCGTTGAGCTCCGTTATGGTACCAAGATGCATGAACCAGTACATCTGGAGGGCTTCCCAAAAATTTCTGGGGGCCCTACGGGGTACTTGCCTGCAATTTGAGGCTATTATCTCAAGTTCTTTTCTACGCGTTGGATCATTCTCGGCTAGGGCCATTTCCAATGCAAGATTGGCATGACGCTCAGCGAAGATAACGACAGCGTCGCAGGCTATATCCATTGCCTTCAACTGTTCGCGCTTCCTCGTAGCCTCGGGATCATTCTTGAAATCCAAGAAGGAGAGAGCTTCGGCTATTTCTTTCTTAAAGTCCTCCATGCCTTTAGAGTAGAACTTCCCATCAAGAGTGGTATGGCCCGGAGCTCTCTGCTCCATAAACTCCGTAAAATAACCTGCGCCATAGGTCTCCCGCCATTCTTCACCGACATCGGCGAAAATCCTGTCTCGCATAGTGCGCCCCCGCCAGTAGGGTATCACCTTGCTCCGGTAGATCTCTTTACATTTTTCCGAGACCTTGTAAGGGTTCTTGGCCCTATTGTGGAGGATATCCAGATCTTCCATGGAGTGGCAGTTCAATTCCGGGTAGGTCGAGACACATTTCGGTCGGGGACCACGCTCCCCCACAATAAGCTCGTCCTTACCTAAATAGACGCTCTTCTTTTCGCAGAGAGCCTTGAAGGCCAGGGCCCTCGTCACCGGTACGGAATATTTGCCACTGTGCTCGCTATAAAAATCTGTGATTATTAAAGCTCTCTCGTGGTCCAGAGTGACGACAACCTCGAAACTCTCCTTCCTGAGCCTTTCTATCCTTTCTTTCATTTTTTAACCCCCTATGGATACGTTAAGCCCATGCTGGGCAAGTCTCTCCGCGATTAACACCATCTGATCCCCTGACGGCGCTGGGATTTCGTTCAAAGGGTAATGCATACCCAATCGGCGATACTTCTCCCGGGCCGAAGAGTGATAAGGGAGGAGGTTGATATCGGGTATCAGGGGCAGTGCCGAGAGGTACTTCCCTAAGGTCTCCATGTTCTCGGCCGTATCATATATCCCCGGTATAACAGGGACTCTCACAATCATGGGGAAACCTTGGCCTGAAAGCCATTTCAAGTTTGAGAGGATCAACTCGTTCGATACCCCGGTGTACCTTTTGTGTAACTCGGCATCCATTATCTTCAGGTCGAAGAGAAGAAGTCCGGCAAGGCGGGCGACCGTCTCCAGGGTCTTCTGAGGGGCATAGCCGCAGGTGTCAACGACGGTGTGGATATTCTTATGGCGACAAACTTTCAACACCTCGATAAGAAAATCCGGCTGGAACAAAGGTTCTCCACCGGAAAAAGTGGCACCTCCTCCAGACTCGTCGAAAAACAGAATATCCTTCTCTATCTCCCTGACTAAGTCCCTGACCGTGGTGACCTCACCCACCACCTCCCGTGCTTCAGCGGGGCATGCTAAGGCGCACTTTCTGCAAACGGTACACCTCTCTTTATCCACAACGTAGCCTATCTTCGTGAGCTCGATCGCTCTCTCGGGACAAACTTCCTCGCAGGCTCCACAGCCAATACACCGATCAGGACGGTAAATAACGTCAGGAAAAGACGAGTGACTTTCGGGGTTGTGACACCACCAGCAGGATAGGGGACAACCCTTTAAGAAAATTGTTGTCCTGATACCGGGCCCATCGTGAATAGAATATCTTTTGATATCGAAGATAACACCGCTATCCATAAAAAGACCTCCCCGATGCCTCTATCCAGCCTCCTGGCCAATTCCGGGTGGAGCCAGTCCATCCAGGATCTCTGGTTTCTCTCGTTACATCGAACTCCCGAGATAATTTAAGGCTTGCCGCCGGAGAGGCACCGTATTGAACGAGAAGACAACAGTCATAACGCACCTCTCTACATATACAGAAATACAATATATCAGATATTTGGAGGGAACAGGTTCAGCTCCAAAAATGTTGAGCCTGATCCGCGGAAACAACCAATGGTCGCTTTTTTTGAAATAGAGCGATCGCTATCAAAAAAGGAAGGGCAGCGGCGGTACAGAATAGGCCTTACGATAGGACGCAGTAAAAGCGCGGGATGCCTAT
>JAAYIZ010000272.1 GCA_012523215.1 Thermovirga sp. | reverse complement strand
TGAACACCCCACCGTGCCTGCATGACATCCTGCTGCGCTATGGAGGTCGGTAGGCCGGTAGAAGGACCTCCGCGCATGACATCGACGACCACGATAGGTATTTCGGCCATATAGGCGAACCCTAGGTTTTCCTGCTTGAGCGAAAAGCCAGGACCGGAGGTGGCCGTCATTGCCTTGAAGCCTGCCACGGAACCTCCGATCGCGGCGGCTATCCCGGCGATCTCGTCCTCCATCTGGATGAACCTGCCGCCATGGGCGGGCAGCTCCGCCGCCATTACCTCGGCTATCTCCGATGAAGGTGTTATAGGATAACCTCCGAAAAAACGACAACCCGCGGCAAGTGATCCATGGGCGATAGAAGCATTCCCTTGCCAGAATTCAACTCTTGGCATTGTCCGCACTCCCCTCAACGGTGATCGCCAGATCGGGGCAAATGTTCTCGCACTGCCTGCAACCGATGCAATCCTCCATCCTCGCCGGAATGGATTTCAAGTTCTCGTCGAAATCAAACACCTTAGTGGGACACACAGCGAGACACAACCCGCAGCCCTTGCACCAATGAGGGTCCACCGTTACCGTAAATTTTTTCGGCAAGCAATTCACCTTCCTCCAAGACGTTCGACACAGGCATCCTTTGACCAAAACCATTATGCCATCTTGTGAGGCCCGGTACAAGACATATTTATATCTATATATTGAATATTGCATTACAAATCATAATTTACCGTCAAGTAAAGACAATTCTTTTCGATGCGCTCCAATTGGTACGGTCCATCCGGCCAGGTAAAGGCATCATCGTTAAACGACCGCCGGTTCGACCAATAGTTCTCCCCTCTCAAATCGCTTGTAATGAAGCATCCCGATGGGAATCGTGGGTTTCTGGCCCAGAATCTGCTGGGCAAGCAGTTCCCCCGATATGGGACCGAACATAAAACCATGCCCCGAATAGCCGCAGGAGAGGAAAAACCCTTTTACGTCATCGGATTCGCATAAAATTGGTTGGCAGTCTGGAGTCATGTTGTAGAGCCCCGACCATTGCCTGGCAACCCTGATGCCCCTGGTCCTGGGGAGGAGTTTTACGAAGGTCCTTGACATCGACTCGAGGAAATTCCAGGAAGTCCCGAGGCCGTAATCTTGGGGGTGTCCCTCGGGGCTGCACCCCCCGATCATTGAGCCGTTGGGTCTCTGCTGGATGTAGAAGTTTCCAGAAAAGCTTATCAGCATTGGTGGGCAGACGCCCGGTTCGACGGGCTCGGTGATAAGAATCTCGTGCCTTTCCGAGAAATTGGGGATCTCCACGCCGGCCATTTTCGCTACTTGTTGGGCATACCCACCAGCGGCGTTGACCACGACCGGGGCATCGAAATCTCCCCTATTGGGCTTCACTCCCTTGACACGACCCGCGACGGCTTTGATGGCCTTGACTTCCGTGAAACGTAGGAATTTCACGCCAAGTCTCCTGGCCGCCTCCATGTAGGCAAAGGTGGTCAGGAACGGGTCAGCGTGGCCGTCCCTGTCATGGAAAGTGAATCCAACGGCATCCTCGGCGGACAACCCCGGACATATCTCCCTGGCTTCAGCGTAGGAAACTACCCTGGTGTTGATGCCGAGGCTGTTTTGAAGCCTCATGCTTTCCTTTAGACGTTCGAATTCGCTGTCCCTGTAGGCTACCACCAGGTATCCCCCCTGGTGGAGGCCGCAATCCATACCCAATTCTTCTTGCAATCGCTCGAACTTCTCTATCGCCGCAAGGCCGAATCGGCAGTTCATCTCCGTGCCCCACTGGGCCCTTATACCGGCGCCGCATCTTCCGGTCGATCCTGAACAGATAGTGTCTTTTTCGAGGACTACGACATTCCTGAGTCCGGACTTCGCTATATTGTAGGCAATAGAACAGCCCTGGATCCCGGCGCCGATCACAACGACATCGGCAATTCTCTTCAGGGTCATTACTCGTCACCAATCTCCGCAAGGAGTGACAATTTTACCGGTTTGGACGGAGGCCGGAACGTGCCGGGGTGGATTTCGGAGACAGGCCTTCCCGTTTTCGCTGATAACTCCCTGAGGATAATTTCGCGGCATCCTCTCCCCTGGCACGGTCCCATGCCCACTCGGAGAACTCTTTTTAATTCATCAAAAGTTTCGTAACCCTTGTT
>JAAYIZ010000271.1 GCA_012523215.1 Thermovirga sp. | reverse complement strand
CTTTTCGCTTCCCGGACCGAACAGGGGAATGCCGACGGACGCGTCAAGATGGTTGCCCTGGACCAGGGTGCCTTCGGCACCCGAAAGCCACACCGCGTACTTCTCGTCGCTCATCCTGTTCCCCGATACCAGGGTGTCCTGCACCTTGACAACAGCGCCGACAACGATGACGCCGGCCGGGTCGGCCAGTCCGACTTCGGGGTCAGCGCCGTTGCCGCGGATCGTATTACCGCTGACGATGGTGCCTTGCACCCTTTGCCCCGGCGCGTTGCTGTGGATGATCACCCCGGGTAGGAAATTGTCGGTGATGGTGTTGCCGCTTACGACGTTGTCGATGGCCGAGGTTCCCGGCGGGTTGGCAGCGACGATGATGCCGGCGGGGTTATGGCTGACGATATTGCCGGTCACCAGGTTGCCGATCACTCCCTGGCCGGGGTTGAAGGCCGCAACGACGATACCGCAGGACTCCTCGTTGTCGGTGACCTTGTTGCCGCTGATCACGTTGTTCATGGCCGGTTTGGGCGTCCCTGGTGTGAGGGCGCCCGGGTTGATCGGGCCGTTATCCGTAACCGCTATGCCGCCGCCCCTGTTGTGTGTGACGGTGTTGTTCAAGACGTAGGACGAGGATACACCGACCAGCAGGATGGCCTTTGTTTCAATCTTGTCGCTGGTCGGCGCCAGGGCGTTGTTGTAGACATGATTGCCGCGGAGGATGATATCCTTCGTATCCTCGGCAAAGATGCCCTGGTTATTGGCATGCTGGATGGTCAGGCCCTCGATGAGGGTACCTGCCGCGCCGTTGCCCTTGATCTGAATGCCGACGTCAAAGCCGCCCGCTTCTATAACAGTCCGGGAAAGGGCATCGGCTCGCTCGGGGTTCGATGTCAATGTCACTCGGCGGGCAATACCCAGGCTCTCCTTGTAGGTCCCGGGCTGTACAACGACGGTGGCGCCCTCAGCAGCCTGGGTGAGAGCGTAGCCGATCGTCCGGTAGGGCGATGCAGCAGTCCCCTCACCCTTCTCATCGTCGCCCTTTTTGCTATCAACGACAATGGACGACTTCCCCCTATCGGCCTCAACCGCGCCCGCAGCCGCCGTAACGCCGGCTCCCGCCAGGGTCAGCCAGGCCACCAAACCGATGATCGCCAGGACCCTTATGCCACGGTAAGGACCTTTCATTGTCCCAACACCTCCTTCTTGCACTCACCTCTCGTTGAAATGCGATCCCCCCCTCCTGCGGGGAGCCGCCCCTTTTCTTCGAGGAAAAGAATTTTGTTAGGTTGACCTATCTTATGACCATTATTTTGCTTTGTCAAGGGGAAGGGTCATTTTGATATCGTTTTATTTGTTTATCCGGAGGCCGTGAATTATAAATCATCCCCGCCTTTGACTACCCCCTGTGCTATGATAACCAGGATCTTTTTGGGGGGTGACGGGCATGATCCCTAGAAGGTTTTTCCCACTTATCCTTTTCCTGGGCCTTGTCCTGCAAAGTGTGACCGCTTGTGCCGCCTTTGACGTCTCCACCATCAAGGGTCCCCATATCAAAGACCTCTACATGGTGATCTACCGGGATCCCGACTCCCAGATGCTGGCCCTCCAGAAGGGCGAACTGGATGTCCTCGGCGATATCACCCGCCCCTCTGACGTGGACCGCCTGGGCTCCAGCCCGGAGGTCGCCCTTTCCATCTCCCGGGGATTCCACCTTTTCTTCATGGCCTTCAACCTCCGCAAGGAACCCTGGAACGATCGCGCCCTTCGACAGGCGGCGGCCATGGCCGTCCCTTCGAGGCAGATTGTGAGGGACATCTTTTCCGGGTACAGCGAACCCGTGGACACCTATCTCCCGCCGGTCTCGCCCTACCATGAGCCCGACGTGGAGATCCATGAACATGACCCCGATGGGGCCAGGACGCTGCTCGCCGAGGCGGGATGGAAATGGACGCCCGACGGCATCCTGATACCCCCCGGCGACGAGGAGCCCCTTAAACCGGTCAAGCTGCTTACGCCCACCGCCCAGGTGGCGCCGACCACGGCGGAGATCTCGAACAGGATTGCCGACGCCCTCAAGGGAATTGGCATCCCCCTGTCGGCGGAACCTCTCGACTTCTCCACCATGATAAGCAGGCTCGATCATCACGATTTTGACCTCTTCGTCATGGCCTGGAGCCTGTCCAGGGATCCCGACAGCCTCTTCGCCTTCTTTCACTCCTCCATGGACGTGGTGGGTGGCTACAACATCCAGGGCCTTCATGACCCCCAACTGGACGAGGTCCTGGAGGCGCTCCGGTGGGCCCCCGACGAGAAGACCGCCCACAAGGCGGCCCGAGAGGCCCAGCGCATGCTCTCGGAAATATCACCGTGGATACCAATCTACTCGCGCTACATGGTGGCCGCTGTCAGGAAGGAATGGGACGGTGTAGTGAGCACCCGGTCGACTTCGGCGGACAACCTCTGGACCCTTCTCAACATGAAGCCCTCCCAGGGCGGGGAAAGGCCCGTCATGTGGTGCCTGTCGGAAGAACCGAGATCGCTCAACCCGCTGAGTACGAGTTCCGCCTACGACTGGCAGGTGCTGGGACTTATCTACGACGGCCTTTTGGCCGTGGACCCGGAGACCCTGGGGGATATCCCCTGGCTGGCCACGGGATGGGAGGTGGAGACCGTCGGCGATGGGGGCGGCTCCCATACGAGGCTGACCTTCCGCCTCAGGGAGGGCGTCCGGTGGCATGACGGCTTTGCCTTCACATCCAGGGATGTGAGAAAGACCCTGGAGTTCCTGAAAAAACACGAGATACCCCGCTACTACGACAGCGTCAGGGATATCGAGCGCGTGGAGACTCCTGACGATCATACCGTGATCGTCACTATGGGGAACGTGTCCTTCTGGCACCTTCACAATATCGGCGGCTCACCGGTCTTCCCGGCTCACATCCTGGAAAGTGTCAAGGACTGGGAGACCTGGCAGCCCGCGAGGGAAACCCACCCATCGGAGAAGGGGTCCACCGCCCTGGTCGGGACAGGGCCCTTCATATTCAGGGAGTACCGCCCGGGAGAGTTCGTTCACCTTGTCAGGAACGAGGATTTCTGGCTCCTCGGAGGTGACTAGCCCTTGAAGTCCTACTGGTCGAGAAGGGTTTTGGGCGCGGCAGCTGTCCTCCTCCTGGTCATAGCCGCCAACTTCTTCCTCTTCAGGATCATGCCCGGCGATGTCGTATCGACCATCATCGACCCCCGCTTCTCCCCCGAGGCCAAGGAACGCATGAGGGAAGTATTCGGCCTGGACCTGCCCATGGGCCGGCAGTTCGTGATCTACGTCCGGAGGATGCTCACCTTCGATTTCGGCATCTCCTTCCTCTCCCAGCGGCCTGTCTGGGATGAACTAAAAAGCAGGGTTCCCAACACGGTGGCCCTCCTGGGCTCGGCCCTGATTTTATCCTCGGCCCTGGGGACCTGGCTGGGCGTGAAGGCGGCAAGGAAAAGGGGAGGATTCACGGAGAAGGTCGTCCTCCTGTCGGGCTCGATATCATTCTCCTTTCCCTCCTTCTTCGTCCAACTGGTCCTCCTTCTCCTTTTCGCCTACACCTTTCCCGTGTTCCCCCTGAGGGGGAGCGTCTCCATACCGCTACCGGAGACGGGACTGGCCAGGACCCTGGACTACCTATGGCACCTGCTCCTGCCGGCGGGATCGCTGGTGCTCCTGGGCTTCGGCTCCTGGGCCATCTACGTGAGAAACCTGATGGTGAAAACCCTGGGCGAGGACTTCATCCTCATGGCCAGGGCGAAGGGACTCCCCGAGAGCAGGATCCTGTGGAACCACGCCTTCAGGTCAGCCCTGCCGCCGGTGCTGACCCTATTCCTCCTGGCGCTGCCCGGTATCGTCTCCGGGGCCGTCCTCACCGAAACGGTCTTCTCCCTCCACGGGGTGGGCAAGTACCTCCTCGATTCCATCCTGGGACACGACTACCCGGCGGCGGGTGCCGCCTTTTACATCCTGGGCCTTCTGACGATCGTCTCAAACCTGGCCGCCGACGCTGCCTACGCCCTGGCGGACCCCAGGATCAGGGTCGGGAGGAGGGTCTCCAGTTGAAGAAAATCCCCCGGTGGAGCTTCATCGCCTTCCTTTTTATCCTGGCCATTGCCGTCGCCGGCCCGGCGGCCTTCCCCGGAGACCCCGGACAAACCGTGGCCAAACCCTTCGCTCCTCCCGCGTGGTCTGGAGGAGATGCCCCGCCCCCCTTCTCCGGCCCTATCTCCCCCTCTTCCAGGGAGATAACCATCGAATGGAAGTGGGACGCCCCCGAAAACCTGACCCTCAAGGGACAATTGACCTTCGACGAAGACGCCCCAGTGAAGCTAGTTTGGACCACCGCTGAGGGAGATTCCTTCACCCTGGCCTCCTTCAGGGGAGGACGGCTTTGGAAGGTCGACATCGACGCCCGGGATATGGCTTTCAAGACGAACCTCGGCATACCCCCTTTCGCTAACGCCGCGTCGATGCTCTTTCCCGGCAGGGGATTACATATCCTCTCCCTGGAGGGACCGACACCGTCAGGCGGCTCCCTGGACCTCACCCTGCCCGGAGGCAAGTGGGGACTGCTCGGGACGGACCAAAGGGGGAGGGATGTCCTCTCCCTTTTCATCGTGGGAGTCAGGGTGTCCCTCCTGGTCGGTATATCCGCCACCCTCCTGGCCTCCCTGCTGGGACTCTCCGTCGGCCTGGCGAGCGGTTACCTGGGAGGCACCGCCGACAGCCTGATCATGAGGGCGGTGGATGTCCTCCTTTCGATACCGATCCTCCCGATACTGATGGTCTTCGTGGGAATATGGGGAAAGGGCCTTTGGCAACTCGTGGTAATCCTGGGGCTCTTCTCCTGGATGGGCACGGCCAGGACGGTCAGGTCGCTGGCGCTCTCCCTGAGAGAGTCGTGCTACGTCGAAAACCTCCGGTCGATAGGGGCCAGATCCTGGTACATCCTTTACCGGCACCTCCTGCCCGAGGCCATGCCGGTGGTTCTTGCCGCCCTATCTCTCGGAGTCCCGGGAGCCATCCTCGCCGAGGCGGGGCTCTCCTTCCTGGGGTTGTCCGACCCAAGGGTGATCTCCTGGGGAAGGATGCTCCATGAAGCCCACGGTTTCGGGGCCTTCACGGCCGGGGCCTGGTGGCTCATCGTCCCGCCGGGGTTGGGCATTTCGTTGATCTGCCTCGTATTCCTCGACATGGGCCGTGCCATCGAGGAGATGGCCGATCCCCGGCTGAAGGGGGGCGACGGACGATGATAACGATGAGGGACCTGTCCATTACCTACAGGACCGCCGCCAGGAGCGTTCCGGCCGTCAGGAGCGTTTCCCTGGACATCCCGCGAGGGAGGATAACCGCCGTCGTCGGGGAATCCGGGGGCGGCAAAAGCAGCCTGGTCTAC
Source organism: Thermovirga sp. (assembly GCA_012523215.1). Classification (NCBI taxonomy): domain Bacteria; kingdom Thermotogati; phylum Synergistota; class Synergistia; order Synergistales; family Thermovirgaceae; genus Thermovirga; species Thermovirga sp. The sequence continues at coordinate 5,449 of JAAYIZ010000271.1, read as the reverse complement.
GGCATACTTCGTCTCCTTCCCCCCGGCACGGTACTGTCGGGGAGCGTCGACTTCGACGGGATGGAATTGACCCGCGCCGACGAGGAAGAAATGAGGGAGTTCCGCTGGAAGAAAGCGGCCCTGGTGACCCAGGGCGCCATGAACTCCCTGACGCCGGTGCTGACCGTGGGGTACCAGGTGGCGGAGGTGCTCCGGGTCAGGCTGGGCATACCTGGCGATGAGGCTCGGGAAAGGGCCGTGGAACTGCTGGCGATGACGAACCTGCCGGCGGGCTACGCAGGGAAGTACCCCCACGAACTCTCCGGCGGAGAGAAGCAGCGGGCGGTCATATCCATGGCGGTCTCCTGCTCTCCGGACCTCCTGATCGCCGACGAGCCGACCAGCGCGTTGGACGTCATCACCCAGGCCGAGGTCATAGCCACCCTCGTCAGGATGGTCAGGGAAAAAGGGATGGGGCTCCTCCTCGTGACCCACGACCTCCCCCTGGCGCTCTCCACCTGTGACGAAATGGCGGTGATGCACGAGGGCCGCCTGGTCGAAAGGGGAACCCCCTCGCAGATCGTGGCATCCCCCTCCCACGACCACACGAGGAGACTGCTCTCCGCCTTCGGCCTCATGGCGAGGACCGGATCATGAGCGGCCTGCTTTTCTCCGCGAAAAATTTGTCGGTTTCGTTCCATTCCACCCGGGGGAACGTGGAAGCCCTGAGAAAAGCGGACGTCGATGTCGCGGTCGGGGAGAGCGTGGCCATCGTCGGCGAGTCCGGAAGCGGGAAGACGACGCTACTGCGGGCGGGACTGGGCTTGGTCGCCCCATCAGCGGGATCCATCATGCTCCTGGGCAGTGAGCTGTCTGAATGCGAAAGCAGGGAACTGATCTTATTGAGAAGGAGATGCGGCTATATCCCCCAGGACCCCTTTGGGTGCGTTCCACCCACGCTGAACGCGCTTGATGCCGCCTCGGAACCCATCCGAATCGCCGACAGGGGAAATCGCGGGAAGGCCCAAGAGAAAGCCCGGAGTCTTCTGGTCGAATTGGGCCTGGACGATCCGGCCCTCTGGAAGGAGCGGGTAAGGCTCTCCCTTTCGGGGGGACAGAGGCAGAGGGTCAGCATCGCCAGGGCCCTCAGCCTGGATCCCGAGTTCCTCCTGGCCGATGAGCCGGCGAGCATGCAGGATGCCGCCAACAGGGCCGAAGTGATGACCATCCTCCGCCACAGGGCTCGACAGGGCATGGGGCTCCTGATGGCCACCCACGACCTCCCCCTGGCGGCGGCCTTCGCCGACAGGGTGGCGGTCATGTACAGGGGCGCCGTAGTTGAGACGGGACCCTCGGGACGCCTCGTGGAAAATCCTCTTCACCCCTACAGCATGGCCCTGATCGCGGCCATACCCGGGATAGGGAAGGAGATAAAACCTCCCCAACCCGCCAGGGAATGGCCCTTCGGAGGCTGCTCCTTCGCTCCCCGGTGTCCCTTCAGGGCGGACCGCTGCAGGGAGGCGCCCCTCCTTTCGCCGGTCTCACCATCGAGAAGCGTGGCCTGCTGGAATGCCCGCGAACCGGGGCGCTGAAGGAGAAGTATCGAAGGAAGGGTTACAGGAGGGTGTCGCTGACCTCCAGGGTCCTGTGAAGCAGGATGAAGACCCCCGCCAGGCGGGGGTCGAACTGCTTGCCCGCCTGGAAGGCTATTTCCTCGAGGGTCTCCTCGGTGGAAAGGCTGGGCCGGTAGGACCGCCATCCGGTCATCGCCTCGTAGGCGCAAAGCAGGTGGATGATCCTGGAAAGGCGGGGGATATCTTCACCCGAAAGCCCCCTGGGGTAACCGGAGCCGTCGTACTTCTCGTGGTGGCAGAGGATATCCTCGGCGATGGGAGCCAAGGGGGTGAGGTTCCTGGCAAGACGGTAACCCCTTTCGGGGTGCTTCCGGATGTCCTCCCATTCCACAGAACCAAGGGGCCCCTTCTTGTAGAGGATTTCGGCCGGAATGGATATCAAGCCGATATCATGGAACCGGGCCAACAGGGCCAGGTTTTCCATCTCGTCCTGCCTGAGGGCGAGGTGCTCGCCGAAAACGTGGGCCAGTCTTTTTATCCTGGAGACACGGGCCTTCATCCTGGGGTCGGAATCCAGGAAATTCTCAATCCTGGAGTAGATACCTGAGCGAGACCTTTCGCTCCTCGTCAACTTGTCCAGGTACATGTCGTCGTCGGCCTTTTTCCTCACCTGCATAAAATCTTGGGTGACCTCTTCCTTGGTGGCCACACCCAGCGCCAGGCTCGGTCGGATAATTCCCTTTGAACTGCGCTCGCAGGCCTGCTTTATTCGGTCGCAGATGGACCGGGCTTCAAGAAGGGTTGTTTGGGGTAAGAGCATGATGAATTCGTCGCCGCCGCAGCGGGCGATTATATCCTCCTGCCTGCAGCAGGACTTGAGGATCGCCCCGGCCTCGGCCAGGAGTCGGTCTCCCTCGAGATGACCGAAGGCGTCGTTTATCAACTTGAGGTTGTCCACGTCGGCCATGATCAAGCTGATGGGGAGTTGTCTCGACGAGTCGAGCCGCCGAAGTTCCTCCTCGAAGAAGGCCTGGTTGTACAAACCCGTCAGCGCGTCGTGGCAGCCGAAGTACCTGATCTTCTCGTCGAGGACCTTCCTCTCGGTAATGTCCTGGTAAATGGCGTAGACCACCTTCTGATCATCCTCAACGGGGAAGCAGACAGCGTTTATCTGGACCTCCACCCAACTGCCGTCCTTTCGGCGCCTGGTCCTTTCGGCCTTGATGGTAGAACCGGAGGCCGCACCCCGGGTCAGGTCGATGGCGTCACCCAGCAGTTCGCCGGGCGCGATGAGCTCATCCAGGTCCATTCCGACACATTCCCAGCTGTTGTACCCGAAGAGCCTCTCGAAGGATTCGTTGACGCGCTGTATGATGCCGTCGCTCAAGACAAGCGCTACGGCCAGGGGGCTGTTCATGAAGAGGTTCTCGAAGTAGGCCCTTTCCGTGGCAAGTTGCTGTTGCGTCCTCATCCTGGGCGTAATGTCACGGTAGATGGCGAGGTATCCTCCCGAGGGGCCATCGCCCACTATAGCTACTCCCCGTATGGAGAGATGGACCTCGCTGCCGTCCTTGCGGAACCTGACGCCATCATAGTCCGTTCTCCTCTCCTCCCTCAATTTTTTCAGATGTTCCCGGACCTCTTTCTCCTTGCCCCCTCCCCCCAGGACTTTCCACAGGGGACGCCCAAGGGCCTCTCCCTGGTCCAGGCCAAAGAGGCAATCGAAGGCGGGGTTGGCGCGAAAGACGATACCCTCGTCATCGAAGAGGACCATTCCATCGGGCGAATCGACGAGAACCCTTTCCAGCAGGGATCTTTCGCGCCTGAGTTCCCTTTCGGCGGCCTTCCGCTCGCCGATATCCTCGTAGATGGCGTAGACAGCCAGCACCCTGCCTTCTTGAATAATGGGGACGCCCCATATCGCGACGGGAAACCTTGAACCGTCCTTCTTCATCCGGACCTTCTCGCTGAGGTTCTTCTTGCCTCCGAGGACCAGGTCCGACATCTCCCCGGCCTCGGCGAACAGGTCCTCATCGCGGGCGACCAGGCCATCGAGATCCTTCCCCACGACTTCGTCCAGGGAGTAACCGAACATCTCGCAGAAGGCCCTGTTGGCACGGGCCACCTTCCTGTCGGGCGTCTGGACGGCAATCCCGAGTGGGCTTTGCTCGATCAGGGTTTCGTAGAGAGTATCGATGGTGAAAGCGCCCTTAACATCCTCCACGGCGAAACCGCCTTTCCAGGAGGGAGAGCAGGGGTATCCCCAGTCCGAAACAGGCGACGGCCTCCCCCAGTCCGACATAGATCATCGTTGGCATCACCGGGATCTCGAGGATAGAAGAGAGATAGCCCCCGACTACAAGGGCATTGAGGGCGACGGGTGGAACGGCGGCGAGGATCTTGTTGGGCATCCTCGAGGTGAGTATCGCGGCTGCCAGTGTCGCCAGGCTTCCGAATACCATGTCGATTATACCGAAACCACCGACAAAATTGGAGATGATGCAACCGATAAAAAGACCGGGGATGGCCTCGGTCCACATCCACGGGAGCAACGCCAGGGCTTCCGACACCCTCACCTGCGCCGGACCGAAGGAGATGGGGGCGAAGAGCAGCGTGAGGGCCGTATAGACCCCGCCTATGAGAGCAGCCCGGACCAAGCGGAGAGGCGCAAAATCCATTGAAGAACTCAACTCCCTTGCCGCGCCAGGGAGAGGACGGCCTCCCGCAACAGCCTGGGAAAAATCTCCAGGGAGTAGGAGAGGCGGAGTCTCTCGGTGGCCTTGTGGGGGTCCTTCCCGGAGGGCCCGAGGTTCAGCACCGGGACATCGAGCTTTTTCAGTTCCCCGAGGGCAATCCGGTAGACGCTACCCCACCCGGGAGTGTTCGACGCCACGCTGAGCATATCCATGGCGCTCCCCTGGAAACCCAGGTAGCAGAGGTCGCAGATCCCGGCGAAGTATTCCTTCATGAACAGGTCGACACCGTGATCGCGGCGGGCTGTCCCGACGACGCTTTCCGCCGCCTTCCGGATCCTCCTGTCTCCACCGCTTTTGCCCTCGTTGAAGCGGTGGGGGTAATAGGGCGGGAGGAAACCCACTATCACCAGCGGAACGGCAGGAGGGTTCCACCGGAGCATCTTCGTCACAACCGCCAGTGAACGCCGCCGATCATCCAGGGCCGGGTCCATGGCTTCGACCAGTTCCCTTATCCGGGTCTTCGCTACCCCTCCCAGGACCCGGTCCGTCTCGTGGGCGAACTCCTCGAAGGTGACCACCCGCGGAGGCGGGATATCAAAAGCGGCTCCAAGCCTCGTGCCACTACTCCTAACCTGTTCAAAGGCGGCATCGCAGGCTTCTACAGCGACCTCCTTCATCTCGCCCATTATCTCCGCCGGAGCCCTGGAGAGGGTCATGTAGTTGAAGAAGACCGCCGCCCGGTCAGGGATGGTGACGGAATAACCATCGCGGATATCCCTCAGGTAGAGGCAGGCCGGAGGAGGGGCCGTTTCATCGCCCGATCGATCGGCCATCAGGGGATTGCCCTCGACGAGGACCGAAACATGGGATGCCAGCAGGGAAGCGCTCAGGCCATCGAAGTACCGCCCCACATGGCTCCCGATGCCGGCGCAGTAAAAAAAGGGCATCACCTTGCCGACGGAGCCCAGGAAGACCGCCTCTCCTTCCGCGCCGGGCGCGCCCGCGCCGCCCGGTTCGGCCAGGATGGCTCCGAGGTATTCGAAACCTCTCTCCTTCCTGATCTCCGCGAGGGCGGGGACGGCGGCCCTCATGCCGGCGGAACCCACCTCCTCGTCGGGGACGGCCAGGAATAGAAGGTTGACACCAAGACTGGAAGGGTTGCTCGCCGCTTCGGAGAGCAGGATCATCTCGGCGGCCAGG
>JAAYIZ010000270.1 GCA_012523215.1 Thermovirga sp. | reverse complement strand
TCCTTCACCATGTATTCCACGTCCACGCCCCGTTTCCGCATCGCCTCCACGATCTGGTCCGATTCGGCCTTTTTCACCCTGGGGTCGTTGGCTCCCTGGGCGACGAAGAGGGGGGCCCTGATCCTGTCGGCATGGAAGACCGGCGAGGCAGCCACCAGGAGGTCCTTGTCCTTTTCGGGGTCGCCGACCTGCTCGTACATCATTTTACGGCCCAGTTCCCAGTAGGGCGGCATCGTCTCGAAGAGGGTGAAGATGTTGGACACACCCACGTAGTCCACGCCGCAGGCGTAAAGCTCGGGGGTGAAGGCCAACCCCGCCAGGACCGCGTAGCCTCCGTAGGATCCACCGTAGATGCCGATCCTCTTCGGGTCGGCTATGCCCTGCTCGATGAGCCACTTGACACCGTCGGTGATGTCATCCTGCATCGCCCTCCCCCACTGTTTGAAACTGGCTTCCCAGAAGGCCCGCCCGTACCCGGTGGAGCCGCGGAAGTTCATCTGGAGCACCGCCAGGCCCAGGCTGGCCAGGAATTGGACCTCGCTGTCGTAGCCCCAGCTGTCCCGCGCCCAGGGGCCGCCGTGGGGGTGGATCACCACGGGGAGGTTCCTGCCGTCGCTGTTGACCGGCAGGGTCAGGTACCCGTGGATGGTGAGCCCGTCCCTGGCGGTGTATTGCACCGGTTTCATGGGGGCTAGTTCGTCCTCCGGAAGCCAGGGGCTGAGTTCGGCCAGTTTGTGGAACTCCCCGGTCGCCCTGTCGTAAAAGTAATAGGCTCCCTGGGTTCGGTCGCCCCCGGCATGCAGGAGGACCTTGTCCTCGTCTTTGCTCATGGAGGTCACGGCCACCTCCCTGCCGGGGAGGCGGGACTCCAGCTCTTCCTGGAGGTCGCCCCGCTCCTTGTCGAAGAAGTGATACCGGGCCCGGTCGGTGACGTACCCCACCCCGGTGATGACCTTCCGCTTCTTCGACTGCAGGAGGGCATAGACGTCCACCTCGGGGTGTTCGAAGATCAGTTCCTCGTTGGCCGCCTTCTCGGGATCGAAGACATAGATGGCCGATTTGTCCCTGCCGAGGTTGGAGGAGACGTAGAGTTTTTTATCGTCGAAGGTGAAAAAGAGCGGGCCGACGCTCTCCCTGAAGTCGGTGGTGAGAAGGGTTCTGAGCTCGTCTTCCTCCCGGTCGCGGTACAGGAGGGACTGGTTCACCCCGTCGGTCCTCAGGGCAACCCGTAGTTTTCCCTGGTGGTCGGTCACCCACCCTTCGATGTCCCCCGGGTTTTCCTCGACGAGGGCCAGTTCCCCGGAGGCGATGTTCAGCCGGAAGACGTCAAAGACCCTCGGGTCCCTGCGGTTCATCCCGATGAGGACCTCATCGTCGATCTCCTCCAGGGGGTCCACTATGGTCACCCTAACGCCCTCGAAGGGCGTGAGGTCCTTCGTTCCGGAACCGCCGGCGTCGACGGCGTAGAGGTGGTAATTCTCATCCCCGCCCGAGTCCTGCAGGTAGAGGATGCGGTCATTACCCGACCAGAAGTAGGTCAGGATGTCCCTCTCCGTCGCCGCGGTGACCCGCGTGGCCGTCTCTTCGCCGATCTTCTGGACGAAGATGTTCAACCGCCGTTCCCAGGAGGCCCGCCAGGAGATCCGGGCCCCGTCGGGGGAGATCCGGAAGCCGCTTTTTTCCGGGTTCCTGAAGAAATCCTCCATCGGAATGAGGCCTCCCTCGCCGGCGAAGGATGGCCGGGAAAGAAGAAAAACAGCCAGCAGGATCGTCGTCACGAAAACGGTCAGTTTGATCATTCGCTCATACCCCCATGATCTTGACCACCACGCGCTTCCTGCGGCGGCCGTCGAATTCCGCGTAAAAACACTGCTCCCAGGGCCCCAGGTCCAGTTCGCCGCCCGTCACGGGCAGTATCGCCTGGTGATGCACCAGGATGCGCTTGAGGTGGGCGTCGGCGTTGTCCTCGCCCGTGCGGTGGTGGGCGTAGGATGGGTCCTCGGGGGCTGTCTTCTCCAGCCACTCGAGGATGTCCTGGTGGAGCCCCGATTCGTTGTCGTTCACGATGATGCCGGAAGTGATATGCATAGCCGACACCAACATCATCCCGTCGGTCACGCCGCTCCTTCCCAGGATGGCTTCAAGGTCCGGCGTAATCCGTACCAGTTCTTTCCTTTTCCTCGTCTCAAACCACAAGTACTCGGTGTAGGTTTTCATTGAACATCC
>JAAYIZ010000269.1 GCA_012523215.1 Thermovirga sp. | reverse complement strand
TCCACCGTGGCCGTCTCGGTGTTGCCCGCTGCCGTCGTCACCGTGTAGGTGAAGGAGTCCGTACCGTGGTAGTCCTCGTTCGGAGTGTAGGTCACAGTGCCGTCAGAGTTTATGACCACCGTGCCGTTCCCCGCCGATGCCGAAACGACTTCCAGCGGATGACCATCCGGGTCGGTATCATTGGCGAGAACATCTATGATGACGGGAATATCCTCGTCGGTTTCAGCCGTGTCAGGGTTGGCAACGGGAGGCCTGTTAGCCCATCCCGAGGGCTGATCGATGCCCTCACCCCTATATATTTCTTCCACTTCGGTCCTGAATTCCTCGGTCCGGAGAAAATCGGGGTCGTAAGTGTAATTGACCCTGGGGTTGATCGTGTGGCGGCCCTGGAAATGGAAAGTCTCGTTTACGTCACGACCCTGGCTGGCGTCGTTAAGGAGGGGGTTGCCGTAATCATGGATGATCCTCGGCAGGCGGACGAAGCCGTGGCCTTCGTTTTCCGGCATCGGCGCCTCATCGGCACCGGATTGGACCTGGGCCGGGCCGGGATTCGTCTCCCGGTCGCCTGAAGCGGCGCCAGGGATCCCGGCGACCGGTCCGGCCTGGATGCTTCCCTCGGGGACGGTCGGAGACGGACCTTCGGCAAGGCCGTCCAAGCCGATGTTCCCCACGGCAAAGGAGTGGTTCGGGAGTATCTCCAGCGTCTTGCCGGAAGGATCCTGGACCAGCACGGAGCCCGACCCCGTCACCAGGATATTCCCTTCCCGCAGGACATCCCCGGGCCTGGCGGACCTTAGGTTCCCGTCTGTTTCCCTGATGTATGCTTCTCCTGTCACCGAGATTATTCTGAGGATTTCGTTGCCCTGATTCATACAAATCCCTCCGTTTGCGGATTCTATTTCTCTTTATTCAAAGACGGGCGGCGATAAGGGAAGAACTATCGTTCCCTCAGGGCGTTGGCCTTTGCTCTGAGGATGGGTTTCATCAGGTAAGCCAGCACCGTCTTTTTTCCAGTTTTAATGTCCACCTGTGCGACCATGCCGGGTAGCACAGGCAGGTTTTCCCCAAAATCTGTCTTGTCCGTCACGATACGCACCAGGTAAAAGGTAAAACCCCTCTCATCGGTAATGGTGTCGGGGCTTATATGCTCCACGACGCCTTCAAGACCTCCGAAGACGGCGTATTCGAAAGCGGTGAACTTGACCACCGCCGGCTGTCCCGGCTTGATGAAGGCCCTGTCCTTGGGGGAGAACCTGGCTTCCACGATCAGCCTGTCCTCTTCCGGCACGATTTCGGCCACGGCTCCACCGGGCATGACAACCGCGCCGGGGGTGTTGACGAAGACGCGCTTCACGTTGCCCGATAGCGGTGAGCGTATCTCCGCCTGGGTTACCCTGTCGCTCAAGGCTTTTTCTCCTTCGGTGAGGCTTTCCAGTTCTCCCAGGGTGACGGCCAGTTCGTTTCTCCAGAGGTTTCGGTATCTCAAATCGATCTCCTTGGCCTGGCTCTCCGTTTCCTCTATGGCGGATCGGACTCTCGTCCTCTGGGCTCTCAACTGGTCCAGGTCGCCCCGGGACCTGGCCAATTCCCTTTCTAGCCTCAGCACTTCGATCTTGGGAACGGCGCCGCTTTCCAGGAGTGGCCTGGTTATGGCCAGTTCTTCCGCCGCCAGTTCGTAGGATCGCGATACCTGCTCCAGGCGGGCGTTCAGTTCCGCCAGTTCCTGTCTGCGCTGTCGGGCCTGCTGCTTGAGCACTTCCACCCTGGAGTCGAGTTCCTCCAGGCTGGTATGAAAAAGCTGGTTCTCCAGTTCCACTATCTGGGGTATCTCCCGCGCTAGTTCTTCCGAGGGTTCGAAAGGCAACCCCTGGCTCAGGGCCTCGAGCCTCGATGCCTTGGCCGTCAACGAGAGGACCTTGGCCTGGTGCTGGCCGAGAATGGAGCTGAACCGGGTCAAATCCACCCTCACGAGGACGTCTCCCCTTGCCACGTCCTGGCCTTCCTTGACGAGGATCGCTTCCACGACCCCGCCGTCGACGGACTGGACCATTCTCGTCCCGCCCGAGGGGATGGCTTTTCCTACACCGTTAACGACCTCGTCGAGGGGAGCGAAAGCGGACCATAGCAGAAGGGCGAGGAAGACGAGGCCAATGACGTAGATGAGCACCCTGGCCCTCATCGGTTTCTCCTGTTCCAGGGCCCACTCGGCTTCGGCCTCCCAGCCTCCGGAACGGACATCCTCGACGGGCACGAAGCGGGACCAGAACCTTCCTGCTCTGCGGGAGCCCAGGTGTCCCAGGGTGTCCACTACGTCGCCTATATTCTCGAAGCCTTCCCTGGTCGCCGGGTCGTATTTCATTTCTTATCCCTCGCGGGCCCCTGCTGCAGTGCCCTGAGAACCGCTTCCTTGCTGCCGTCGGCCACGATGCGTCCTCCCTCGAGGACGATGATCCGGTCCACGAGTTCGAGCAGCGCCGTTTTGTGGGTGATGACCAGCAGCGTCCTCCCCTGGGAGAAGGCGGCCAGGTTCCGGCGCACCCTTTCCTCGGTGGCGCTGTCCATCGACGCGGTGGGTTCGTCCATGAGAAGGATGGCCGGATTCTTAAGGACAGCCCTGGCGATGAGCACCGACTGCCGCTGGCCGGTCGAAAGCAGTTCCCCCCGTTCGCCCACGGGCATATCCAGCCCCGAGGGGTGAAGGTGGGCGAAGGAATCGACACCCCCGATGCGGATGGCGTTCAGAAGTTCTACGTCGGAGACGGGGGGGTTGCCCAGCAGGAGGTTGTTCTTGAGCGACCCGAAGAAGAGCATGGCGTCCTGGGGCGCGATGCCGATGTGGCGCCTCAGTTCAGCGGGGTCGATCTGCCGGATGTCTATACCATCGACGAGAATGGAGCCGCTCTGGGGCTGATACAGGCCCATGATCAGCCTGCTCAGGGTGGTCTTTCCCGAGCCTACGCGCCCGATCAAGGCCACCCTTTCCTGGGGCTCAACCCTGAAGGAGACCCCTTTCAGCAGGGGCCTTTCCTGGCCGGGGTAGGAGAAGGAGACATCGATCATCTCTATACCGCCCCGGAAGACATGGCCGCCGGTGTAGGAGGCGCCTTCGGGCCGCTCCCGGGGTTTCTGCATGATCTCCTCCAGGGCCGCCAGCGACCTCGAGGCCGAGTTGTACTGCATCAGTAGCGCCGCCGCCCGGGCAATGGGCGCCATGGCGCGGGAAGAGAGGATGTAAGCCGCTATAAGCCCGCCCATGGTCATGGCATTGCTCATGGTCAGGTAGACGCCGACCACCATGACGGCCACGGAGACGGACATCTGGACCCATTGGGTCCCGCTGACCACCGACGCCGTGAGGAATCTCAGGCGCAGGCCGGCCGATTCCAGGAAGGCGACGACCTTTTCCCAACGACCCTGGATGTGCCCCTCGGCCCCGAGGTTTTTAAGGGATTCAATCCCCACGAGGCTCTCGACGAGGGTCGCGTTCTTAATGGCGTTGGCCCTGTTAACGGTGTCGGAGAGTTCACGCATCTCTCGCTGGATGGAGACGGCATGGGCAAGGATGACGGCCCCCCCTACCAGGATCGGGAGGGTGAGCTGCCAGCCGATGAGCCCAATGATGATGAGGAAGAACATGGCGAAGGGCAGGTCCACATAGGCGGTCACCGTGAAGGAGGAAATAAAATTCTTGACCGATTCGTAGCCCTGGACGCTGCTGGCGAAGGAACCCACGGAAGGGGGACGCTCCTTCAGTTGCATGCCGAGCACCTGCTCCATGAGCCTCCCCGAGAGACGGATATTGGTCCTGGCCGCGCCCTTGTCCACGAGGCGGCTCCTGGCCAGGCTGAGGGCGAAGTCGGCCGTGAACATGATGAAAACGCCGATGGTGAGGACCCAGAGGCTTTCCAGGGCCCTGTTGGGAATGACCCTGTTGTAGACGTTCATCACGAAAAGGGGCATGGCCAAGGCGAAGGTGTTGCTCAAAGCCGACGCGATTATTACGTCCTTGTAGAGGTGGCGGTTTTCCCTGATGGCGCTCCAGAACCAGTGATCCCTCTTTGTGCCGGGGTCTTCCGGAGCCCGCTCGTCGAGCCTGAAGCGGGGCCTCACGTAGGCGGCCATGCCAGTGTATCGTTCCTCGAGGTCGCCGATTTTCAGGACTACTTCTCCGTCGCCCGCCTCGGGGAAAAGGGTGGTGACCGTTTCCTCTTTCGGGTCCATGGAGATAACCAGGCAGGCCTGCTGCTCCCTGAGGATGAGCAAGGCAGGGAAAAGCAAAGTGTTGAGCCCTTTCAGGGGCTTCCTGGCGAAGCGCACGGCCAGCCCCGCCTTCTCGGCGGCCCTGGGAAGGTTCGAAGGGGTAAGATATCCATTCTCCAGGGGGAGACCGGCAAGAAGGGTGTCCCTCGAGACGGGCCTGCCGTAGTGGGCGGAGAGCATGACCAGGCAGGAGGCCAAGGGCCCCCCGTGATCATCGCGGATGATCTCCGTCACATGTGCTTCGCCGGTTTGCAGTAGTTCGGTCACATCATTTTCCAGGTTCGTGATCCTGGTCTATACGGCCCGCCTCAATCCACGATCATTGGCGGGTAAACCGTCAGGTCTATGCCCAGGTCGGACGGTTCCGGCATGTCGCTCCTGGCGGCCTTGAAGTGATCCAGGAGAGCGCCCGTCTCGGCCAGGTAAACGGCCTTGGCGATGGCGAGGTTTACCTCGGCGTTTTTGAAGGCCCGCGTGGCCTGGAACACTTCGTTCTCGGCGTCGAGCAGATCCAGGAGGCTGCGGCGCCCGACCTCGTATTGCCTCTCAAAGGCCTGGCGCATTATTTCGGCCGAACCCTTGTGCTGCTCTAGGTGGGTCAGCTGTTTTTCAAGGGATGCGACATTGTTGTAGGCGATCTGGACGGCCTGGCGGATATCCCTCTCCACTCTCTTCACGTTTTCGCGGGACTGCTTGTACAGTTCCTCGAAACGCTTGATGGTCGCCCGGTCGCTTCCGCCGTTGTAGAGGTTATAGCGCAGGACCAGTTCCACGTAGGTCTTGTCCCTGCGGCCCCTGACACCATCCACGTCGTCCTCGAGGTTGAGGCCTGCCCTGAGGTCCAGCCTGGGCCTCATCCTCGCCCCCTGCTCGGCGAGGGCCGAGTTCATTGAGAGGGAGTGCTCGAGGGCCGCGAACAGCTGGTGGCTTCCCTTTGTGATCTTTTCCAGGGCTGCGCCCGAAGTGTGGGGCAGTTCAACGCCCGGTAGGGCGGAGTCCTGCAGTTGCCCCGGGGCACCGCCCACCACCCTCACGAACTGGGTCTCGGAATCGTGGAGGTTGCTCTCCTCGGTCACGAGGTTTGCCCTGGCCAGGGCTACCCTGCCGTTCACCGTGTCCCTGTCCACTTCGCTGCCCACACCCGCCCGAATCCTCTGATCGATCTTTTCCGCGATCTTTTCATGATTTCTCAGGTTATTCGAGGCGTATTCCGTGAGGGTCCGGTAGCGGACCACGTCGAGATGGCTCCTGACGGCACCGAGAGCCACCCTTTCCATGGAATAAAGCAGCTCGAAGTAGTTCATTTTCCTGGCATGGCCCAGCTTATCCACCTGGTTTTTCGTGAGGCTGCCATCGTAGATCATCTGGGTCAGGGTGAGGAAAACACCCTTCCTGGTGTAATTCATCCTGTCCCGGCCGGCGTAGCCGAGGCCGTCGAGCCTTTCTTCACCGATGCCGGCCGTGAGGTCCAGCCTGGGCAGATAGCCTCCCCGGGCGGCGTCCCGCTCATTGCCCACCGCCATGAAGGCATGCCATTTGGCCTGAATTTCCGGGTTGGAATCAACCGCCTGGGCCACGGTCTCGTTCAAGGTTGCAGCGGTCGCCAAGGCAGCCGATGAAATGAGAAAAACAGAAATCAGCACCACCGAAAAAAACGATCTTGACCTTCCTGTTGCCATCCCCTTTGCCTCCCTGGAATATAGATTTTCGTGCCTGTTTGATAACACAATATCTCCACCTGGGTCCGCTCCCCTGATGTCGGACCGGGTTAACTTGGCTCAATTAAATTTTTAGGAAATTGGATTAGGGACATGGGGTATTCTAACTAATCCAGTCGAAATTGCAAGCCTTAAAACATTTCAATTTTTCTACTGCGGCAGGCGACAGGGAAGGCTACTTCACCTTGACTTTCTTGTTGAACGAGAATAAACTTAATAGCATAAGATGAAACAAGAAATTGACGCGGACCCTTCCCCTTCCGAGAGTCCCGGAAGCTACGGGGAGCAGCCTCGATGGGCGGCCCCGAGGGTCCAGGGAAACGCGAGGGCCGGTGCAAACCCGGCAATAATTTCAAGGAGGAGTGCGTTCCATGTCTACCGTTCTGCTGAGCCGCTCCGAAGTGAAGAGCCTCATGACCATGAAGGAAGTGGTCGATATCGCCGAGAAAACCTTCAAGGGCTTCGGCGAGGGCACCACGATCAACCCCACCAAGGTGGGACTCGACCTGGGCGAGACCGCCGAGTATCCTCACTATGAGGGTTTCATGAACGCCATGCCGGCCTACGTGGGCTGGCTGGACACGGCGGGGATCAAGTGGGCCGGCGGTTTCCTGGGCGAACGCAAAAAGCTGGGCCTGCCCTACATAACCTCCCTGATACTTCTCATCGACCCCAGGGTGGGCAACTTCAGGGCCGTTATGGACGGCGAGTGGATCACCTCCATGCGTACCGGAGCCCAGACGGCGGTATCCCTCAAGTACCTGCACAAGGGGCCGTCGATCCGCCTCGGCCTCTACGGCGCCGGGGGACAGGGGCACACCCAGACGGAGGCCATCGCCGCCGTGTTCGACATCGAGGAAGTCCGGGTGTTCGACATCAACGGGGAGTCCGCCCTGAGATATGCCGAAAATATGAAGGACATCGTCAAGGGCAAGGTGACCGTGGTCGACAACCCCAGGGACGCCGCCTGGGGTGACGCCATCGTCTGCGTCACCCAGTCCAAGGAAAAATTCCTGAAGAACGAATGGATAGCCCGGGGGACGAAGGTCTTCCCCATGGGATCCTACCAGGAAGTGGACGACGATTTCATCCTGTCCGCCGACCGGGTGATCGTGGACCACATCGGACAGTGCCTTCACAGGGGAGCCTTGAAGGGGCTGGTCGAGGCCGGGAAGTTCCGGGAATCGGACATCGACGCCACCATCGGGGAGGTCGTGGCGGGCAAGAAACCGGGCCGGCTCTCCGAGGACGACCGGGTCCTCTGCATCCCTATCGGGACGGGCGCCATGGACATAGCCGTCGCCACGGTCATACTCGAGAGGGCCAAGGAAAAAGGGATGGGCGGAAGCTTCGACTTCGTGTAAGGGCCTACGGGAGGGCGGGCTTTACCCATCGGACCCGCCTCTAGGGGTTCCTGGGGAGGACCACCAGGAGGGCGAGGCATTTCTCGTCGCCCAGGGCCCTCCCTCCGTGAGGGAGGCTGCCGTCGACGAAGAGGCAGTCCCCGGGGGCCAGTTCGTACTTGCTGTCGCCGCAGAAGAACTCCAGCCGGCCCTCCAGGACGTAGATGAATTCCTCGCCCTCGTAGTTGAAGCCCGGCGAGGTGTGAGGTTCGGGCAGGGGCTCGTAGGTCATCAGGAAGGGGCTCCAGCTCTTGTTAGGCCACCGGGCTCCGAGGGATTCGAAGGAGTAGCCGTAGGGCGTCTTCCGGCTGGAGCGGGGTTTTCTCTCCTCCCTGCGGATGAGGAGAAAACGGGTCTCCTCGGCTTCCCTGAGGAGTTCGCTCAGGGAAACGCCCAGGGAACGGGCAATTTTGGCATAGGTGGATATGGGAGAGCTGACCTTGCCGTTTTCGATCTTGGAAAGGAGGGCCTTCGAAAGGCCGGTCCGCTGCGCCAGGACATCCAGGGTCAACTGGGCGCCTCTCCGGACGCCCCTGATCTTTCTTCCTATGTGGAGGTCGATCTGGTTGTTTTCATCATCGATAGTGTTTCTTTCAAAAATCCCGGGCATTGGACGCTCTCCTTATAAGGAAAGGGTGTGTTGAACCACCAGAAACCTATTTAACCAGCTGCGGCGCCAGGAAGACTTGAAAGAAGGGGGATTATGCCATGGATGAATTCCTTTTGAGAAAGGTAAAGGTCCAGAAAGTAGGCTTTGGAAAGTATACTGAGGTGAAAAATGGTTGCCTGACTATCGATGCCGATGCCCTCACCGAGATCCTCCTGGAGGATCGACAGATAAAAAGTGTAGATATCCGGATCGCCGGACCCGGCGATAGTATCCGCATCGTCCCCGTGAAGGACGTCATCGAACCCCGGGCAAAACTTTCGGAACAGGAGAGCCCCTTTCCCGGCGTCTTCTCTGACCCCCACGTGGCCGGCGAGGGCGTCACCATGTCCCTGGACGGTGTCTGCGTCGTGACGACGGGCAAAATGGTCAACTTCCAGGAAGGCCTCATCGACATGTCGGGACCCGGCGCGGAATTCTCCACCTTTTCCCGCAAGAACAACGTGGTCCTCGTCATCGAACCCGCGGAAGGCCTCAGCAAGCACGAGCACGAACGGGCGGTCAGGATGGCCGGCCTCAGGGCCGCCTCCTTCCTGGGGAAGGCGGGCATACCAGCCGAGTGGGAAGAAGAAATCCGCGTACCGGGAATGAACCTCCCCGGCCTTTACGGCATGGACCTGGCCCTGCCCAGGGTGCTTTACGTCTGCCAGGTGATCGCCCAGGGCTTGCTCCACGACAACTACATCTACGGACTCAACGCCCAGGGATGCCTCCCCCTCCTCATGACGCCCGGCGAGGTGCTCGACGGAGCCATCGTGAGCGGCAACTGCGCCGCCCCCTGCCACAAGCACACGACCTACCATCACCAGAACAACCCCATCGTGGAGGATCTCCTGAAGGAGCACGGGAAGACCCTGAACTTCCTCGGGGTCCTGGTCACCCCCGTCAAGACCGCCCTGGTGGAGAAGGTCAGGATCTGCACCCAGGCCTTCAAGATGGCCAAAATGCTGGGAGCCCAGGGAGTGATCCTCTCCGAGGACGGCGGCGGCAACCCCGAGAACGACCTTATGCTCCTCGACCGCCTGCTCGAGGGGGCCGGGATAAAAACGGTGCTGGTCACCGACGAATATGCCGGCTCCGACGGAGCCTCGCCGGGCCTGGCCGACAGCACCCCCGAGGCGGACGCCGTGGTCACCAACGGTAACGGAAACCAGAGGGTCATCCTGCCACCCATGGATACCATCATCGGCCACCCCGAGAGCATCGACAGGATAACCGGCGGGCATGCCGGGAGCCTGAGGCCCGACGGCTCCGTAGACATGGAGATCGCGGGGATCATGGGATCCACCAACGAGCTCGGTCTCGAGAACCTGATGACCGTGGCGATGTAGGAGGCGACAAAGATGAAAACAATCCGTGCGGTCCACTATCTCAACCAGTTTTTCGGCCAACTCGGCGGCGAGGATAAGGCAAACCTGCCTCCCCGCATCGTCGAAGGGCCCGTCGGTTTCGGCACTACCATGAAGGACGCTTCCGGGGGCCGGGTCGAAATAGTGAGGACGGTTATCTGCGGGGACAACTACGCCGCCGAGAACACCGAAGACCTGGCGAAGAAGGTGCTCCAGTGGGTATCGGAAGCTTCGCCGGACCTTTTCATCGCGGGACCCGCTTTCGGGGCGGGGCGATACGGCATCGCCAGCGGCACCCTCTGCAAGGAAGTGAGAGGAAAGCTCGGCATACCCTCCGTCACGGCCATGCACCCCGTGAACCCCGGCGTGGAGATAGCAGGCCATGAAGTATTCGTCGTAGAGGCCAAAGATTCCGCCCAGGACCTGAAGAGGGTCCTTCCAATGATGTTGGATATCGGGATCAGGCTTGTGGACGGAGCTCCCATAGGAAGCCCCGGGGAGGAAGGCTACCTGCCCAGGGGCGTGCGCGTCAACGTCAGGGCCCGGAAAAGAGGTTCCGCCAGGGCGGTGGAGATGCTGCTGAAGAAACTCGCCGGGGAACCCTTCCGGACGGAACTGCCTATGCCCACCTACGACAGGGTCCATCCCGCGGCGCCCGTCCGGGACATGGCGAGGGCCATCATCGCCATCGGGACCGAGGGGGGCATCGTCCCCCGGGGGAACCCCGACAGGATCGAGGCCCACAACGCCTCGAAGTGGTGCCTTTATGACCTATCCGGCCTCGATGGCCTTGAAAAGGGCGACTACGAGGTGGCCCATGGCGGCTATGATCCCGTCCCCGCCACCGAGGACCCCGACAGGGTTCTGCCCCTGGACGCCGCCCGTATCCTGGAAAAAGAGGGCCGGTTCCGAAAGCTCCATGACTGGTACCCGGTCACCGTGGGGAACGTCACCGCCGTGAGGTCGGCCGAAAGATACGGCCGGGAGATGGGAGAAGCCCTCGCAGGCGAAGGCGTGGAGGGCCTTATCCTCACATCCACCTGAGGAACCGGGACGCGTTGCGGCGCAACGCTTGCCCGGGAAATAGAGCGGACGGGGATCCCCGCGGTCCTGATCACCGCCATACCCCCCATCGCCTTCACCGTCGGTGCCAACAGGGTCGTGCGTGGCATAGCCATTCCCCACCCGGTGGGCGACCCCGGTGAGAAGCCTGCCGTCGAACTGGAGATGAGGAAAGAACTCCTGGAGAAAGCCCTCAGGGCCCTCTGCGAACCCCTAGAGGAGCAGACCCTTTTCGAATGACCGACGACCGGGTCATACTGAGCAACAACCCCAGGGTCAGAGAGGAATGGGAGTCCTACCGCTGGGTCGAGGGTGATTCCGCCGAGGTGGCGAGGCAGGCCCGGGACCTGGTCCACCGGGGGTGGAGGTTTCATTGCCACCCCCTGGCGGGAAGTATAAGGTTGTTGAGAAACCCCTTCAGGACGATCGTCCTGGAAAGGGGGAGCGCCCCCGTCTCCGTCGAACACGCGGCCATGGCGGAAGAGGCCTTCAGGAGGCTTAGCGCCGAGGATTTTTCGAGCGTGCGCGAGGCCGACAGGGATGACTACGCCCTCATCGACCTCGACCTGGTCAAGAAGTCTCTTGAATCGCCCCGATAAAAAATATAATCCGGCCCCGGTTTTAAAACCGGGGCCAAATTTTTCATCGTCTGAAAACTCGTAAACTCCCTCAGGAAACCTTGCCGGTCCTGGCGTATTCCTTCAGTTCTTCCAGGGTCATGTCGTCGAGGCCCAGCTTTTCCAGCCCATGGCCCTGGACGACGTAATCCCTGTCGTGGAGGAAGGACGCAAGTCTTATCACGAGGTCCACCACGGGCATGGGCTGCCCGGCCTTTTCGCCTATCAGTTTGCAGGGGACCATGCAGAAGGGTACGTCTTCCGTCAGGTACCTGCTCCTCACGCTGTGCCCCACGATGTCCTTGTAGGGGCTCTCGGGGCTGTTCGCATACTCGTAGATCGTCTCCGTCGAATTATGACCGTAATACATTTTCAACTGGTCCATAATCGGCATGAGATCGAGGCCGAGCTTCTTCCCCGTGTCCACCCGCTCGGCGTCCATCTGCATCATCTTCTCGGAGACTAGGGGTGTGATTCCGTCCATGTAGTGCCTGAAGGTCTTCGGGTTCTTCTCGATATCGCCGTAGTTCAGCAGGACGGGCATCGGGTGCAGGGTGTAGTTGACGTTGTCGAAATCCATTTCCAGGATGCTCGCCCCGGGATAAAACTCGATATAGCCATCGAAACAGTCGTTGATGATTCCCAGGGCGGCGTCGCCCATCCCCGTGGGGCAGGTGCCCAGCTTCAACCGGAACTTCTTCTTGTAGACCATGACCGTGTCGAACCGGGCTGTCCGGCAGGCGTAGGGAAGGCTCGAGGTCTCCGAGATGACCACATCGGCCTTGCAGCCGGCATCGGCCATCATCTTCTTGAGCAGGAAGCCCCCGAAGTTGCCGGGCACGATGATGACATGCTGCCCGTCCCTCAGAAAGGGAATCAATTTCGCGAAAACCAGCTCATGGGCGAAGGAGGGCAGCACCACGAAGAAAATGTCGGTCTCCCTAGCCGCCTCGGCCATATCGTTGGTGACCCCGATGATCTTGCCGCCGCAGTTGATGTCGCCTTCGAGGAACATTTCCCTGGTCTTGTTCAGCTTGATGAAATCCTCGGTCATCTCCCTGGGCTTGAACATCACCACCGGGTATCCTTTCG
>JAAYIZ010000268.1 GCA_012523215.1 Thermovirga sp. | reverse complement strand
TGACCTCTTCGAGGAGTAGCTCGTCGATCTTCCTGACGGCAAAACCCATCGCTTCAGAGGTTACACGGCCGGAGAAGGCCACCACGAGTCCCTCTCCGAAAGAAGGATCATCGGCGAGATACCTCTCAGCGGAGACGCCGTCCATGAAGGAGGCATCGGCCCTTCCCTCCAGGACCCACCTCAAGGCTTCACCCGACTTCTGGAACCTTAGGATCTCGACTCCGCCCATGGATGTGAGGTATTCATCGTGGATCGTACCTGCCTGGACGGTGACCTTCCTGCTTTTGAGACAATTGACATCCCTTGGCTCAGGCTTTTCTTTCCTGACGACGATGGCGTCATGGGTAAAGAAGTATGGCCTGGAGAAATCGGCTCTCTTCAGCCGTTCCGGCGTTACGCTGAGGCCGGCGACGACCATGTCTATCTTTCCGGCGGAAAGGGCCGGAAGCAAGGCGTCAAAAGCCATGTCGACGAAGACGATCTCCTTGTCCAGCCGCGAAGCCACACTCCTCGCGAGGTCAACGTCGAAACCAGCCAGGTTTCCGGAATCATCGCGGAACACGAAGGGCGGGAAGGAAGATTCTGTCCCTACGCGCAAAATACCCTCCTGGGCGGCAAAGACCTCGGCGGGATTGAAAAAGGATAGGGCCATGACCAGGACCAATATCACTTTGAAGTATTTTTTCACCTATCGATTCAACCTCCTGTCACTGTCAGGGTCGGACATCCCTTGAAAGAATGATTATAATATATAATATCCTGCCGCGGGAATGGGAACCCTCACCAGGGTTGCTTGATTTGTCGCGCGGGATCCTGGGGTCTTTCTCCCCGGGATAGAGATATGGACAAGACCAGGGGGATCCTTCAAAAGTTCGGGAGGCCTCAGGGCCTCCCGGGTAATTCCAGCCGGATATGTCCCTTCAATCGATGGGTTCGAACATATCCTTGGGAACACCACACACCGGGCAGACCCAATCGTCGGGAAGGTTTTCAAAGGCGACACCTGGTTCGATCCCTCCATCAGGGTCTCCGACTGCGGGGTCGTACACGTAGCCACAGACAGTACACAGGTACTTCTTCATCGTTCTTCCCCCTTTGACTGTATCTGTTTGGTTGCGGTTCTTCCGATTATAAGAGGGCTTACGGTAAAATACAACGCAGACATGGAATCGGGAGGTGTAGTTTTGCTTCTGATCACCGGAGGTGCTGGCTACATAGGAAGTCACGTTGTCCTCGGACTCCTTGAGCGGGGACGGGAGGTGCTGGTGCTCGATAATCTATGCCGAGGGCACGAAGAACTGATCGGCAAGGCCGTCTTCGAAAAGGCTGATCTAAGGGATCTGACCCAGATAAGAAAGGTATTGGACAAGTACCCTATCGACGGGATCCTTCATTTCGCCGCCCTCAGCCTGGTGGGAGATTCCCTGTCGGACCCCCACTCCTACTACCGGAACAATATTGGGGGCACTATGAACATAATCACCGCCATGCTCGAGGCCGGCATAGAAAGGATCGTTTTTTCCTCCAGCGCCGCGGTTTACGGGGAGCCGAGGACCCTGCCGATAAGGGAAGAAGCAACCAAGGCACCCACCAATCCCTATGGGGAAACAAAACTGTTCATAGAATCCATGCTCAGGAGATCCTTCAAGGCCTACGGGATCAAAAGCGTCTCCCTGAGATACTTCAACGCGGCAGGCGCGGATCCCACAGCCAGGACGGGCGAGGATCACCACCCCGAGACTCACCTTGTACCCCTGGCCCTGGACGCAGTGCTTGGAAGGATCGAGGAGTTGACCGTCTACGGCAACGACTATCCTACCCATGACGGGACCTGTATCAGGGATTACGTCC
>JAAYIZ010000267.1 GCA_012523215.1 Thermovirga sp. | reverse complement strand
AGGAACCGCGGTTTGCCAAGGCCGAGTTGGAACTCGCCCGTCCCGGTGAGAGCCTCAGGATAATCCCCGTGAAGGATGTCATCGAACCGCGCTGCAAGCTTTCCGGCCCGGGGGAGGTCTTTCCCGGTTTCGTGGGTGGGATGCAGACCGTGGGCGAGGGTTCGACCCTGGTCCTCGACGGAGCGGCAGTGGTCACCTGCGGTCCCATCGTGGCTTTTCAGGAAGGGCTCATCGACATGTCGGGCCCGGCGGCGGATTACTCGCCCTTTTCCCGTACGAATAACGTGGTGCTGGTGGTAGAACCCGCCCAGGGGATCGACCGGCACTCCTACGAAGCGGCTCTCCGGGAGATGGGGCTGAGGCTGGGTTGGTACCTGGCCCACCTGTGCCGGGATGCGAGGGCCGACGAGATCAAGATTTATGAAATGGAAGGCCCGGTGCGGGAATCGGCGAAGTATCCACACCTTCCAAGGATCGCCTATTTATGCATGTCCATAACCCAGGGACTTTTGCATGACACTTTCCTCTACGGGGCCGACATGAAACACCTGGTCCCGACCCTGATTCACCCCAACGAGAAGATGGACGGGGCCATGGTCTCCGGGAACTGCGTCTCCTCCTGCGACAAGAACACCACCTGGCATCACCTGAACGACCCCATCGTGGAGGAGCTTTACGGGCGGCACGGAAAGGACCTGGTCTTCCTCGGCGTAATACCCGCCCCGGAGGACACGAGGCTTGCCGGCAAGGAAAGGACCTCCTCTTACAACGCGAACCTCGCCAGGATTCTTGGGGCCCACGGCGTGGTCATCTCCGAGGAAGGTTACGGCAACCCCGACACGGACCTTTGCATGAATGCCGCCAAGTGCGAAAAACTCGGAATAAAGACGGTGGTCATCTCCGACGAGGCGGCGGGGACCGACGGCAAGAGCCAGGGCCTTGCCGACGCCGCGCCGGAGATCACGGCCTTTGTCTCGGCAGGCAACGTCAACGAGATGGTGATGCTTCCTCCCATGGACAAGGTCATAGGGTATGAAGATTCCATCTCTAACCTTTCCGGAGGCGCCGAGGAGAGCCTCCGGGAAGACGGCTCGATGTTCGTCGAGCTCCAGGCGATCATCGGTTCCACCAACGAACTCGGCTTCAGCAGGATAGGGGCCCGGTGGGTCTAAACGAGGCGGTGAGGGTGATGACAAAGATAGTCGTCTGCTATATCAACCAGTTCTTTGCGGGTATGGGAGGGGAGGAGCAGGCCCATGTGCCGCCATCGGTACGTCTCGGGGCCGTCGGGCTCGCCTCCCAGGTTCAGAACCTCCTTGGAGACAAGGCCAGGGTGGCGGCAACGATCGTCTGCGGTGACAGCTACTACGGGGAACACATCGAGGAAGCCCGCGCTGAATGCGTAAGGATGGTCGGCGAGTTCAAACCCGACATCCTCTTCGCCGGACCCGCCTTCAACGCCGGGCGCTATGGCGTGGCCTGCGGCGACGTCTGCGCCGCCGCGGCGAAGGAGTTGGGCATACCCACCGTCACCGGGATGTTCAGGGAGAACCCCGGCGTGGAACTTTACAGCCCCGAGACCTTCATCGTGAAGACAACCGACAGCGCGAGGGGCATGAAGGATGCCCTGGGCGCGATGACGGGCCTGGCCCTGAAACTATTGGAAAGTGCCCCTTTGGGCCCCGCCGAAGAGGAGGGCTATTTCTCCAGGGGCATCAGGAAAAACTTCTTCCACGAGGCCAACGGGGCCAGGAGAGCCGTCGACATGCTCCTGAAAAAACTGGCCGGGGCTTCCTTCGCCACGGAGTACGAGATGCCCGTCTTCAAGCGCATCCCTCCGGCGAAACCCCTGGAAGATTTGAAAAAAGCGACCATCGCGCTGGTCAGTTCGGGGGGCATCGTGCCAAGGGGAAACCCGGATCACATAAGGGTCTCCTCCGCTGAATCTTACGGAGTCTACGACATCTCCGGCCTCGAAGATCTCACCCCGGAGGAGTTCGAATCCATCCATGGAGGTTACGACAGGGTGTGGGCGAACGAGGACCCCGACACGGTCCTCCCCCTTGACGTCATGCGGGAACTGGAAAAAGAGGGAGCCTTCGGCAAATTGTACGATTTCGTGTTCACCACCACCGGAACGGGTACGGCCGTCGCCCACGCCGAACGGTTCGGTCGCGAAATAGGCGAAGGGCTCAAGAAGGATGGCGTCGATGCCGTCATCCTGACTTCCACCTGAGGCACCTGTACCCGGTGCGGTGCATCGATGGTAAGGGAGATCGAGAACACGGCGGGAATCCCGGTGGTCCAGATAGCCACCATTGTCCCGATAATGCTGACCGTCGGCGCGAACAGGATCGTGCCCGGTGTGGCGATTCCCCACCCGGTGGGTGATCCCTCGAAAGGGATCGAGGGAGACCGAGCCGTCAGGCGGGAATTACTTGAAAGGGCCCTGAAGGCCATCATGACACCTGTCGACGAACAGACCGTCTTCACCACCTAGCGAAGCATAGCAGGAGCCCCCGAAAAACGATGAGGCGAGAGGGCTTGGCCCTTTCGCCCCTCCTTTTTGTGGAAATAGGAGGACCGTGGAGGTTATAATTGATCATTCACGGACCCCGGAAGGTGGAGTCAAGCCCCTTGAAGAACCTGGTGATCGTGACGAACAACCCCCTGGTGGTTGAGAAATACGGGGATTCACGTAAAGTGAAAGGATCACCCGTCGAGGTCGTCGAGGAAGCATCGAGGATGCTGCTCGAGGGGTACTCCCTTTTTGGGTCACCCCTTCCTCCTAACGGAAGGCTGATGAAGAACCCCTATCGCTCGATTGCCTTGATGGAAGAAAAGGGCCCCATAAAAGGAGGAAGGGACTTTCTTCTCCTGGAAAGGGCTCGGCAGCGCCTGTCGGGTATGTCCTTTCTCTCCCGGGAGGGAAAGCGGGGGGAGGATCTGGCCTTCATGGACCTGGCCCTGCTCGAGGCAGGGCTCGGATCGTCGATGAAAGGAAAGGCCCTTCAGGGATAATGATATGAAAGGAAGATATCCGCAGGGGACTGACAGAGGGAGGAGAGATGAAGGCGATGCCTGACCTTGATCGGCTCGAAAGGATCATATTGGGAAACTTGGAAAAGGACGCGTCCGCCCCGGCGGTGTGGTGGAAGGGATGCTGGATGAAGGGCGCCGAGTTCATCGAGCTCGTGGAAAGCACGGAAGACGCCTTGAGGGAGAGCGGTTTCGGACCAGGATCAAGGATCGCGGTCTTCCTGCCCAATTCGCCCCTTCTCTGGGGTATTGCCGTGGCCGCTTGGAAACTGGGAGGGGCCATCGCCCCGTTGAATGCGAGGAGCGGCATCAACGCAAGCCTGAAGATCGTGGAACATATCGATCCCGTCGGCGCCGTGCTCGGCGAGGGAATGGAGAACCTGGCCGAAGCCCTTGAAGGGGCGGGCTTCCCAGCCGT
>JAAYIZ010000266.1 GCA_012523215.1 Thermovirga sp. | reverse complement strand
TCAGGGGATGCCTCCACCGCATCGCTGAAATATGATATTGTTGGCCGACTGGCAGGAATGAAAAATTGGGTGGAGGTGCGGCGATGCGTATCGGGACGACTGACAGAAAGCCCTCCGAATGGGGCGGTGACGCGCTGGCCCTTTTCGTACCCGAGGGCAAGATGGACCTGCTGGACGGACTGGGGTTCGAAGCGGCGGATCGGGTGAAGCGGAAGGCTTCAAGGCTCAACTTCACCGGCAAGGAGGACGGTTTCCTCGCCGTGGATCTCGACCAGGGTCCCGTCGGGAGCATCTACCTTGCAGGCCTTGGAAAGGGCGATGAAATACCCCTCGACCGATGGCGTCGGGGTATGGCCCTCGCGGTGAGGCAGGCCGGAAAGGACCGTCGCAGGAAGATGATGGCTCTTCCCGGCGAAGGCACGACCACGGAGGTCGCTTCCGCCCTGGCCGAAGGGGCTCTCCTTTCGGAGTACGCCTTCGAAAAATACAGGACCCGGGTTGAACCGGCAGAAAAACCGGAGCCCCTGGAGGAATTGCTTATCCATGGAGCTTGTGAGGGCTCCATTAGAAACGGTTCCGTGCGCGCGGGGGCCCAGAACTACGCCAGGGACCTGGCCAACGAGCCCGGCAACGTGATCAGCCCGGCCGAATTGGCTACGCTGGCCTCGGCAATGGCCCGGGAGCGCGGGCTCGAATGCGAGATCATCGATGAAGTGAAGATGGGCGAAATGGGGATGAAGGGTATCCTCAGCGTTGGTTCGGGCTCCCATAACCCACCGAGGTTGATACACCTCGTCTACCGCCCCGAAGGTGCTTCCAGGGATCGGATAGCCTTCGTCGGAAAGGGTCTCACCTTCGACAGCGGAGGGCTGAATATCAAACCCGGCGATTACATGAGGAGCATGAAGGGCGACAAGACGGGGGCCTGCAACGTCCTCGCCATCATGAAGGCCGTGGCGGAGACCAAGCCTGACCTCGAGGTCCACGGTTTCGCCGGTGCGGCGGAGAATATGCCCGGCGGGGGCGCCTACCGGCCCGATGACATCATCAGGATGTTCAACGGCAAGACCGTCGAGGTGGACAACACCGACGCCGAGGGAAGGATAGTCCTGGGCGACGTGCTGGCCTACGCATCGGGGCGGAAACCCTCGGTCATCATCGACATGGCGACCCTGACAGGCGCCTGTGTCGTGGCCCTCGGGCCCTATACGGCGGGAATCTTCGGCAACGATGAGGGGCTTGTCGCCTCCGTCAAGGAAACCTCGGGAAGGACCGGCGAGAGAGTCTGGGAACTTCCCATGGACGACGAACGCCTGAAAAAGAAGATCCGCTCCGAAATCGCCGATGTGCTCAACACCGGGGGAAGGTACGGCGGCGCCATCACGGCGGCCATGTTCCTCCGCGAGTTTGTTGGCGAAGGCATCAAGTGGCTGCACATGGACATCGCCGGCGTGGATTCTTCCGACGAGGAGTACGGTTATTACAGAAAAGGCGCCACCGGTTTCGGCGTCCGTACCTGCCTCAGTTGGCTTGAATTTTATGGAGTTTGAAGGGAGTAATAAAGGCCTCCTTGTTTCCGTACCCAAAAAGACGGCGATAGAAACGTCCCGAAAGGATTGATGTTCTCCCTCCCCGCACATTCTTTGGGACAGGGACAGCTTCATCGGGTGAGGAAATGGCACTGCTTTACTCTTATCCCGGGGAGGGACGCTGAAGACTTTTTGAGCCGCTGCTCTAAGGTTGTTCTTTCGGCAGGTTGGCGCTGTTTTTTTGCCTTGCTGTTCCCTGGTTCGTCCTTATTGGGACAAGCAAGGATGAAGGATCGGGAAAGGGAAGGGGCGCCCGTAGGATTTCTCAGCACTTCATTCTTCGGGCCCAGGATATGAAAATAGTGCTGAAAATACCAGGGGGTGAGTTTGAACATGGCAAAGGTCACGATCCAACAGATGCAGCGCATGAAGGATGACGGAGAAAAGATCTCAATGGTCACCGCTTATGACTATTCGCAGGCCGTGCTTGTCGAAAAGTCCGGCATAGAAATGGTCCTGGTGGGAGATTCTCTCGCAATGACGACCCTTGGGCATTCCGGCACCACGGCTCTTACCACCGAGGAAATGATCGCCCACATCAAACCTGTTGTTAGAGGTGCTCCCTCCCCATTAATAGTCGGTGACCTGGTCTTTGGTTCCTACAACGAGAGTGTTGCCCAAGCCGTCAGTTCCGCCAACCGCCTGATCAAGGAAGGGGGTTGTGACGCTGTCAAACTCGAGGGTGCCCATGTTGAAAAAATCAAGGCCATCGTGGAGGCGGGAATTGCCGTCCAGGGACATCTAGGTCTGACTCCTCAGACCTCTGTACTGCTTGGGGGCTTCAAGGTCCAGGGTAAGGATATGGAAGCCGCGAGGAAGCTCCTGGAAGATGCGAAAGAGGTGGAGAAAGCGGGCGCCTTTTCCATCGTTCTTGAATGTGTGCCCGAGGAACTGGGCCGCGCCGTGTCCAAAACTCTTTCGATACCTGTGATAGGGATAGGCGCCGGAAGGTATTGCGACGGCCAGGTCCTTGTTTTCCATGACATGCTGGGACTTTTCGACAAATTTACCCCGAAATTCGTTAAGAAATACAGGGACGTCGGCAAAGATATTGTTGAGGCTTTCACCCAGTTCAAAAAGGAGATCAAAGAGGGTTCATTTCCGTCCGAAGAAAATACCTTCGGAGGCTTGTCCAGGCCGGAAAGTGATTCCCTGTTGGAGGAATTTGATCGACAAGGAAGCTGATGATTTAATTTTAGGCTATAATCTACCTTCAGATCCTGAAAGATGAGAGGAGGCACCGCGGTGACAGCTTTTCCTGACCTTAAAATCTACGTCAATGGTTCCTTCGTCCCGGCCGACCAACCCTGCATATCCGCCTTTGACAGGGGCTTTCTGTATGGGGACACGGTTTTCGAGGGTATAAGGGAATATGGAGGAAAGGTCTTCAAACTGACGGAGCACATCGATAGGCTTTTCCGGTCGGCTAAGATAATGGCGATGACGATTCCCCTTACCAAGGAGGAATTCGCGGAAGCGATCTTGGGCACGCTCAGGATAAATGGCCTGCAGGATGCCCATATCAGGCCTCTTGTTTCAAGAGGCCAGGGGCTGGCCGTTGGCCCTGAAAAGGATTCATCCCCCACGGTTGTCATTATTGCCCATCCCTGGCCGTCCTTTCTTGGTGGGGAGGGCATTTCACTGAAAACGGTCTCGGTCAGGAAAATCCCGGCAGACAGTTTCGATCCGAGGATAAAGTGCACCGGGACTTACGTGAATGGTGTAATGGCCAAGATTGAGGCTAACGCTGCCGGCTGTGACGAGGCCCTTCTCCTTGACTGGCAAGGTTACGTTGCGGAGGGACCCGGATCCAACTTCCTGATCGTTTCCGAGGGTGCCCTTCTATCCCCGCGGCATCAATCCATTCTGAACGGCATAACCAGAAAAACCATACTCGAATTGGCTTCCCGCCTGGGACTCCAGGTTCGGGAGACCGATCTGACCTTGTCCGACGTTTACACCTCCGATGAGGCCTTCATGTGCGGGACGGGGGCCGAGATCAGCCCGGTAAGCATGGTCGATGGCCGATTGATCGGGGCGTCGACCCCGGGACCCGTTACATCCAACCTGATGAAAGCTTTCAGGGAGGTGGTGAGCGTAGAAGGTACCCCGGTATATAGCTGACGACCAAGCAAATGAGGTTGTGGAATTAAGTTTTCATGGAAAAGGGATCCAGGTTATCATTATTGGAATGAGGTGAAGGAAAAAGTGAAAAGCAAGGGGCTAGTATTCGTACCACTTTGCATTTGTCTTCTTTTTTCCGGGGTTTCGGGAGCCTTTGCCGAAGAAACTATCAAGATAGGCAATATCGCTCCGCTGACAGGCCCGATCGCCACTTATGGGCAGAGCCATCGTAACGGGGTCCAACTGGCGGTAGACCTGGTCAACAAAGATGGAGGCATCCTGGGCAAGAAGGTCGAACTAATCAACGAAGATGACCAGGGTGACCCCGTGGTGGGAGCAAGCGCCGCCCATAAACTGATTGAGAGGGACAAGGTTGTGGCTATAGTCGGGCCGGTCCCAAGCACCATCGGGATGGCGGTAGCGCCGATCGCGGAGAATGCCAGGGTCCCAATGGTTGTAACCGGTACCAACCCTGCCATCACTCCGGGCAAGAATTACGTATTCAGAAGCTGCTGGACCGATGATTTTCAGGGAGTGGTAATGGCGAAATTTTGCAAGGAAGAACTCAAGGTTGGCACCGCCGCGGTGCTCTATGATCTGGGAAATGATTATGCCAAGAGTGTAGCCGAGGTTTTCATCAAGAATTTCCAGGAACTTGGAGGAGAGATCTTTACGGTCCAGACACACCCGACGGGGGCGATGGATTTCAGGGCCCAGCTGAGCATAATAAAAACTCATGCGCCCGAGGTCTTTTTCTTCTCTGACTTTTATAACGATGCTAACCTGATAGGCAGGCAGGCCCGCGAGGTGGGCATCGATGCGATGTTTGTCGGATCCGATGGTTGGGATTCGCCCGATCTGGATCTCAAGGCCCTGGACGGTGCTTTTTATTGCAGTCATTTCTCCAAGGAGGACCCTCGTCCTGAGACCAGGAAATTTGTTGACGATTACAAGGAACAATACGGAACCGAGCCGGATCTTCTTGCGATCATGGGTTATGATGCTGCCCTCCTGGTCATGAATGGAATAAAAAATGCCGGCACCACCGACAGGGAAGTCGTCGCCAAGGCAATAGCAGCGACGGAAGGTCTGACGGGCGCGCAGGGAGATATTACCCTTGACGAAAAGGGCGACCCCAAAACTCTCCCCGCTGCCATACTGAAGATTGAAAACGGGAACATCAAGTACCTGATGAGCTTCCAGCCTATCACGAAGTAAAAATAACACCGATGGGGGGGCAGGCCCTTTACCTGCCCCCGTCTTTTGTCCCCTTTCTCCCGGGGTCCGGAAGGACCCTTCTGTTTTGCCTTGCAAGGCAAGGGAAATTATATAGGGATCACGGTTTTAGCGACAGAGAGAGGCGGTGTCTTGCTTAATGGAGCTAATCGTCATGCAACTGGTCAATGGCCTGCAGCTCGGGGCGATCTATGCCCTGATGGCCCTGGGATACACCATGGTCTACGGCATTCTGAAACTTATAAATTTCGCCCATGGTGATCTTTTGATGATCGGGGCATATTCGGCTTACTTCCTGGTGGTTGCCGGGTTGCACATCAGCATAGCCTTCCTCGCCGCAATGGTCATATGTGGAGCCTCAGCCATCCTGATTGACAAACTTGCTTACAAGCCCCTGCGGTCACAGCCTCGCTTGAAAGCTTTGATCAC
>JAAYIZ010000265.1 GCA_012523215.1 Thermovirga sp. | reverse complement strand
GGCGCAGGCTTTCGTGAGCCTGGCGAGGTTCGTCTCCTGGGGAGGCTTCCAGGGATCTCTCACGGAAGCTTTTGTTTTCCAGTTGTGCGCCGCCGTACCCGTGATAATAGTGATGGCGCTCACGGTGGCGGCGAGAATGAGTGATGAAAATGCCAAGCACTAGGGTGTCGCTGTTGACGAGGCTCAGCCTCTGGAGGATCCTGGTGATGCTCTCCCTGGTCCTCCTCCTGGTGGCCTTTTTCAGGCTACAGGTCCTCCAGGCCGACCTTTACGTCAACCTGGCGGCCAGGAACAGGCTGCGACTGGTCAGGATGCCTCCGGCCAGGGGGAGAGTGCTGGATGCGAACGGGACCGTCCTGGCCACCAACGTCCAGACCTTTGACCTCATGGTCTACCCGCTGGACCTGCAGGACCGTGAGACCGCCGCCGAAGTTAGCCGTTTCCTCAACGCCAGGGGAATTCCCCTGGGCGAGGAACAGATGCTGGCCAGGGTGGGAAAGCAATATACCGTTCCCTACAGGGCGGTTACCCTCCTTCCCAACCTGACCCTTGCGCAGTTGTCCTCCCTGGTGAGTGCCCCCGACTTTCCGGGGCGACTCATACCGGTGCCGGTCTGGAGGAGGGTCTATCCCGCCGGCCCCTTGGTGGCCCACGTGCTGGGTTACGTCGGCGAGGTCACCAGGGAGGAGTTGCAGCGCTATGCCCCCGATGATTACCGGGGAGGGGATTTTGTCGGTAAGGGCGGTATCGAGGAGTATTACGAGGGCATCCTCAGGGGAACGCCCGGGGAGGAAGCCCTGGAAGTCGATGCCAGGGGCAGAAAGGTAAAGCGGATCGCCTATCTTGAGCCCCGGCGAGGAGAGGACCTCCAGTTGGCCCTGGACCTCGGGGCCCAGAGGCTCGCTTCGGATTTGATGGCGGGAAGGGTTGGCGCGGTTTTCGCCATGGATGTCAGTAATGGGAACGTGAAGGTCCTTTTTTCCTCGCCCGGCTTCGACGCCAACCCCCTCGCATGGGGGATTTCGGGAAGGGAATGGAATGAATTGGTCAGGGATCCCCTCCGCCCGATGCTCAACAGGGTTATCGCCGGCACCTACCCTCCGGCCTCGACCTTTAAGGTCGTGCCGGCCTTCGCGGCGCTGGCCGAGAATGCCGTAACCAGGGGGACTACCTTCACCTGCACCGGCGCCACGAGAGTTGGGAACAGGCTCTTCCGTTGCTGGAAGAGGGAAGGGGGACACGGCGCCGTCAACGTCGTGACGGGAATCCGCGATTCCTGTGATGTCTACTTCTACCAGACCGGGCTCAGGGTAGGTATAGACAAGCTGGTGAAGTGGGCCTCAGCCTTCGGAGTCGGGGAACCGACGGGCATAGACCTCCCCGGCGAGGCGCGGGGCAACGTGGCCGGGCCGGCCTGGAAACTGGAGCGTCTCAAGGAGAAATGGTACCCTGGCGATACGGCCAACTACTCCATCGGCCAGGGTTTCCTTCTCCTGACCCCGATCCAGTTGGCGAGAATCTACGCGGCCATAGCGAACGGTGGCAGCCTGGTCACGCCGAGGCTGCTGAAGGGGTCCGAGGCCCTGGCCTCGCCGAGCCTCCCAGAAAAGCCCCTGCCGATCGTGAGGCAGGGTGTCGAGGAGGCGGTCCTCAGGGGCACGGGGCGCCGGGCCGGGCTCTACGGAGTCTCCGTGGCGGGGAAGACCGGTACCGCCGAGAATCCCCATGGCGACGACCATGCCTGGTTCGTGGGGTACGCTCCGGTCGAGAGCCCCAGGTACGTCGCGGTGGCCCTCGTCGAGGCCGGTCTTCATGGCAGTTCCGCGGCCGGTCCTATCGTGGGGGAACTTCTCGGGTACCTCTGCAAGTTCGACTGACCCAAAAAAAGAAAGACGGAGGACAGCGATGACCGCCAGGAGCGGCAAGGATAAACTGGAACTGAGAGGTGAGGGGGGCCACCTAAGGCTCAAAGTCCCCCCGGGCTTGAAGGGAAAGGGCATCGGCGCGCAGGCCGGGGACTTTCTCGAGAAGGCCGCGGCGATCCTGAAGGAAGCCCCGGTCGTCGTCGACATCGAAGGGGAGGGGTGGAGCAGGGATGACATACTCTCCATCCTGGAAAACGTCGTTCTACCGGCGGGGGCGTCGGTCCTTTCGTGGTCCCCTGAAGAAGATGATGTCAGGTCCTGGATGAAAAGAGAAGGTTTCGCACTTTTGCCCTCCGCCGCCGAGAGGGAAGCGCCGAAACCGGTACGCCCCGTCGCGGAGAGCCTCGTGGTCGACGAATCCCTGAGGTCGGGCATGAAGGTCGATCACGACGGCGATGTAATGGTCCTGGGCAATGTCAACGAGGGGGCCGAGGTCTTCGCCGGTCGATCGGTGCTTGTCCTGGGCCGCCTCCGCGGTCTTGCCCACGCGGGGTTGACCGTTCCCGGAGAGGCCCTTATCGTAAGCGGACAATTCGAGGCGAGCCAGGTGAGGATCGGCGACCGGATAAGTTACATGGATGATAGTTGCCCCTGGTGGGGTAAGACGGTCAGCATGAGGATCCTCGACGGTTCGATCGTGGTCAGGGAGGTAATTCCTTGAGTAACAAGGAAAAAGTCGGCCCATCGGCTGAAACGGAGGAATCGCGCATGGAAACCCGAATCATCGTAGTCACTTCAGGAAAAGGAGGGGTGGGAAAAACTACCGTTACGGCTAACCTCTCCGCCCGACTCGCCATGGAAGGGAACAAGGTCGTCGCGATGGATGCCGATATCGGATTGCGAAACCTTGACGTCGTAATGGGCCTGGAGAACAGGATAGTTTTCAACATGGTCGATGTCCTCGAGGGCGCCTGCAAACTCCCACAGGCCCTCGTGAGGGATAAACGGGTCGAGAACCTTTATCTCCTACCTGCTGCCCAGACCAGGACCAAGGATGCCGTAACCTCGGACCAGATGAAGAGCCTCTGCGACTCCCTGAGGGGCGACTTCGACTTCGTCCTCGTCGACAGCCCCGCCGGGATAGAATCGGGTTTTCGCAACGCGGCCGCCGGCGCCGATGAAGCCCTGGTAGTAGCGACACCCGAAGTTTCCTCCGTCAGGGACGCTGACAGGATCATCGGCCTCCTAGAGTCTTTCGGTAAAAGGTCCATCAACCTCATCGTGAACCGGGTCAGGCCCGAGATGGTCCGCAAGGGGAAGATGCTGGGCGTCAACGACGTCATGGAAATCCTTGCCGTGGATATGATAGGGATAATCCCCGAGGACGAAAGCGTCGTCGTATCCACCAACAGGGGTGAACCCCTGGCCCTGACCAATCCCTCTCCCGCCTCTAGGGCCTTCGAGAAGATCGCCGGCAGGATTATGGGAAAGGATATACCCCTCCAGGGTCTGGACGAACTGGAAGAGAAGGGCCTGCTCGCAAACTTCATCAAACTCTTTGGACGACGGGAAGGGAGGGGTTAGGAGATGGGGTTTCTGGACAGGTTTTTCCGCAGGGAGACACCCAGGCAGTCGGCCAGGGAGAGGCTCCAATTGGTCTTGATCCATGATAGGGCCGATATCTCGCCGGGCACCATGGAGCAGATAAGAAAAGACCTGATAAGGGTCATAAACAATTACATGGTCATCAATGAAGAGGGCATCGAGATGGACCTCGAGAGAGAGGGGAGGTCCGTCGCCCTGGTGGCGAGCATACCCGTCATCGAGGTCAAAAGAAAACGCGCCAGGAAGGGAGATAAATGACAGCCCTGGGGCAATTGCGCGAAGAACTGTCCAGGCTGAAGGATATCGACAGGATCCTCATCGCTTCGGTTGTTCCCCTCCTGGTCGTCAGCGTCCTGTCCATCTACAGCGCTCTCGCCGGGAAGGGCGTGGTGGCTATGGACATGGCCCTTAAACAGTCGGCCTGGTGCGTCCTTGGCGCCATTGCCTTCTCCATGGCCTTCACCATCGGGTACGAGCGAACACTCAAGTACGCGTACTGGATCTATGCCGGCGCGCTTTTGTCCCTTGTCGCCGTCCTGGTGGTGGGCTACACCGCCAAGGGTGCGACAAGCTGGTTCGACTTCGGGGCCTTCCGGTTCCAGCCCTCGGAACCGGCGAAACTGGCCTTGTCGACCGTGCTGGCCGTTTTCCTCTGCCGTTACCCGCCGAAGGACCTTGCCAACATCTCCGGGGTCCTCTTGCTGTCATCCCTCGTCGTCGTGCCGGTGTTCCTGCAGCCTGACCTCGGGGGGGTCATCGTTTATGCTTTCATGATCTTTGTCGCCCTGGTCCTGGCCGGGATGCCCCGAAAGTACATCCTGCTGCTGGCGGGGATAGCATTGCTTTCGCTCCCGGTGGGTTGGTCGCTGCTTAAGGAGTACCAGAAACTGAGGATGCTCGTCTTCCTGAACCCGTCCATCGATCCGCTCGGGGCGGGTTACAACGTCATCCAGTCCCGGATCGCCGTGGGGGCCGGTGGATTTTTCGGGAAGGGGTTCCTCCAGGGCACCCAGAGCCGGCTCCATTTTCTGCCCGAGGCCCACACGGACTTCGTCTTCAGCGTCTTCTCCGAGGAGTTCGGCTTCGCGGGCGCCTCCGTGGTCCTCGCTCTTTTTGCGATCCTGCTGTGGAGGATGCTCAGGACAGCGGCTAGGTCGGGCGACCCCAGGGCGAGGATACTCGTGGGGGCGGTCTCGGCCTGGATTTGGTTCCAGCTCTTCGAAAACATCGCCATGGCGGTGGGGATAGCCCCGGTCACGGGCCTGGCCCTTCCCTTCGTCAGTTACGGGGGTAGTTCCATGGTCTCCCTGGGCGCGGCCCTCGGCTTGGTCCAGAGCGTTCATGTTTCATCGAGGCCTCAATATGAGTGAAGTGTCGTCGGAGGCTTTTTGATGCGCCGCGCTTTCGCTGAACTGGAGGATCCGCTCTGGCGGATGCTTTCCTCGATGAAGAGGCCCTCCCGGTATGCCGGGGGCGAGTGGGGGGCCGCCGGCGGTCACGTCCTGGGGGAGGAAAAAGTATCCCTTTGCCTGGCCTTCCCCGATGTCTACGAGGTGGGCATGAGCTACCTGGGTTTCCAGATCCTTTACGATCTGGCGTCGAGGACCGAGGGAGTCAGGGTCGAGAGGGTTTACTGCCCTTGGACCGACGCAGAATCATTCATGCGTGAAAAGGGCATGAGGTTGTGCTCCCTCGAGACTCAAAAGCCGCTTTCGTCCTTCGATATGGTCGGCTTCACCCTTCAGTACGAATTGGCCGGCACGAACATCCTGACCATGCTCGATTTGGGCGGTATCCCCCTGAAGGCATCGGAAAGGGGAGAGGGCGACCCCCTCGTTGTGGCGGGCGGACCCGGCGCCTTCGCCCCGGAGTCCCTGGCGCCTTTTTTCGATGCCTTCTGCGTGGGCGACGGCGAGCTCCTTTTACCGGATCTTTTCTCCCTCTTCCAGGGGAAGCGCCGTCCTCGAAAGGAAATCCTGGAAGAACTGTCCGAGATTGAGGGGTTCTACGTACCGGCCCTTCACCGGGGCGGGACCGTGAAGAGCAGGATCCTGATGGACCTGGACAAGGGGTTCATCCCGTCGGGGATGATCGTCCCCTCCAGCGAGATCATCCACGACAGGGTCGCCGTGGAGGTCTTCCGGGGGTGCACCAGGGGTTGTCGCTTCTGCCAGGCCGGCATGATATCGAGGCCTCTCAGGGAGAGGTCCCCCGGCGTGGTGGCCCAAGTGGCGAGGAACCTGCTCGATAAAACCGGCTATGACGAGGTCGGGCTGGTGTCGCTGGCGACCTGTGACTATAGCGGCATTGAAAAAGTGGTGGACCTCCTGGGTCCCGAGTTCTCCGAAAAACACTACAGGCTCTCACTGCCCAGCCTGAGAATGGACGCCTTCTCCGTGGGGCTCGCGACGCGCCTCGAGGAACTGGGCCGGGGAGGGCTGACCTTCGCCCCCGAGGCCGGGACCCAGAGGCTTCGGGACGTGATCAACAAGGGCATCACGAGGGGCGACATGGAGGATACCTTCCGGGAGGTCTTCTCCAGGGGTTGGGACAGGGTGAAACTCTACTTCATGATGGGCCTGCCCACGGAGACGATGGAGGATATCGACGCCATCATGGAGGTCTCCCTTCTCGCCCGGGACATGGGGAGGAAACAGGGAAAGAGGCCCAGGATAGCGGTCTCCGTGGCCGGATTTGTCCCCAAGCCCCACACTCCCTTCCAGTGGGAAGCCCAGGCCACCGAGGAGGACCTGGCCATGAAGGGCGGCACCCTCAAGAGGTTGGCCAAAAGAGCCGGGATTGTGCTGAATTACCATGAACCGGCCCAGACCTTCCTCGAGGGAGTCATAGCCAGGGGCGACCGCGGGATAGCCGACGTGATTGAGAAAGCCTGGAAGAGCGGCGCCCGCTTCGACGGCTGG
>JAAYIZ010000264.1 GCA_012523215.1 Thermovirga sp. | reverse complement strand
CGCCCCAAAGTACTTCACGACTGGTCCCTCCGGTGGCCAATCCGATAAACCCGACACCGGCCCTTCTCGCGGCCAGCGCGTCTATCTCGGAATCACCCACCAGAATGGCTTCCCCGGCCACGCTCCCGAGGACCCCCAGGGATAGCAGGATCGACTCCGGGTGTGGTTTGGGATTTTTTACATCTTCCATGCCGATGACAGAAAGAAAGTACTCTTTTAACCCTGCACACTCTACGGCCGGAATCAGCCTCTTCCTGTTCGAAACGACCCCAAGGGAAAGGTCCTCATCACGAAGGTTGGACAGGACCTCCCGCGTCCCGGAGAAGGGTGTTATCCTTTCGTACTCCAGGGGAACCAGCTGTTCTCGGTAATAAATCATCCACGCGGGATCATAATGGCCCCATAACATATCCATGGCCCGATCCATGGGATGCCCGATGGTCCGGACCACTTCCTCCCTGGTCACCTCGGCCAGCCCGAAGGAACCCGCCAGCCTATTCAGACAGTACGTAATGCCTGTACTGCTGTCCACCAGGGTCATGTCAAAATCGAAAAGGACGGCCTTCGTCCCACCTCGTTCACATTCCGTCGGGATCAGGCGCTTTCGTTCCTTCAATTTTCACGGTCCAGTCGGTTCAAAAGGTCCGAGCCCCTTTCCAGGCGTGAAATGTTCTCCGCCACGGTCCGGGCGACACCCACCAGGGCCTCGTCGGTGACCCCCCCGACGTGGGGCGTAAGGGTTACAAGAGGGTTGGCCAGGAGAGGATCTTCGGGGTCAGCGGGTTCATCCCAGAAAACATCGAGCCCGACGCCTGCAAGATGCCCCCTCGCCAGGGATTCTTCCAGAACCGTCCGAGATACCAGTTCGGCCCTGCCGACATTGACCAGGAAGGAACCGGGGTCCAGGGCCTTGAAAAAAGCATCGCCGGCGATCCCCCTGGTCTCTTCGTTGAGTTCCAGGGAAAGCACGATAAACCGGCAACCAGGAAGGGCCTCCCTCGCACGGTCCAGTCGAAAGAAACCGTCGAGCTCCAGGAGTCTGAAAGCCTCCCTTTCGGTCCTATTCACTCCCCTGACCTCCATGCCCATCCCCTTGAGCCTGGATACGATAGCCCGGCCTACGTTCCCCAACCCAATCACGCAGGCCCTCTTTTTCCACAAGGAAACGCCCTGGGGGGAAAAGAGCCTTCTCTTTCGGATGTTCTCCCGGCACCGGACGTACCTCCTCGAGTGCAGGAGCATATGCATCAGGGCTATCTCGGCGACACCCTCGGCATTTCCAGTGCCTCCCGATGGCACATTACAAACGGCTATGCCCCTTCTTTTGCAGGCATCAATGTCGATCCTGTCGACTCCCACTCCCCATTGGTGGACAAGCCTGAGCTTCGGGGCTTCCCTGAGAAGAACCTCATCCACATCCAGGGGACCGCAAACGAGCACATCCGCCTTCCTGACACGATCCATCAGGTTGGACAGGTCGGCCACATCTATATAATGACCCTCCAGGAGTGGCCCGACGATGCCCCGAAGTTTTTCGAAAGTATCGGGGAAAAAGAGTACTCTCATGCTTCGACCGGCCATCGGCAATTTCAGGGGCGTTTATCCCTGGTGAGGCTGGCGAAAGCCTCGTGGGCATGGATGCTCTCGTAGCTCACCACCCTCACAGAATACCAGAGGACCCGGGGGTCATCATCCAAGCGCACCGCCACCTCTCTGACCACGTCCACCACGAACCTGGGGTTATCGTAGGCCCTCTCGGTGACGTATTTCTCGTCCTCCCTCTTTAAAAGCGTGAAAACGGGCGAAGAAGCGCTTTCTTCGACGATATCGACCAACTCCTCTATCCAGACCAGGTGGTCCATCCGTACCGTGATCGTCACCTCCGCCCGTTGGTTGTGAGCTCCCCTTTCCGAAATCTCCTTCGAGCAGGGGCATAGGGTGTTCACCGGCACCGTCACCGTAAGGGTGAAGTCGAACTCCTCTCCGCGGGATGCCCAAAAGGCGACATCGTAACGGGTGAAGCTGGGTGCGCCGCTAACGGGCGCTTTTCTCATGACGAAGTAAGGGAAGTTGAACTTCAATTCCGCCTTTTCGGCGTCGAGGTGCCTTTTCAGGTTTGATGCTATGTGCTCCAGGTTTTGCAGGGTCACATGACCGTTGCAGGAATTCAGGATCTCGATGAATCGACTCATATGGGTCCCCCTGTAGTCCCTGGGAAGGGAGACGGACATCTCCACCATGGCCACGGTGTGCTGGGTTTTCTCGTTTCGGTCCCTAACCTCTATGGGGTAGGCCAAGCCTGTCACTCCCACGCTGTCGATGGGGATGTTCCGCATATCTCGCTCGCTCTGCACATCTCGCATAGGGAGAACACCCTCTCCTGTCCATATTTTTCTATTCCCGGGTTCCCCGTGGGGTTTTGCTGTTTTTGGAACCAGCCGCCGCGGATTTGCCCGGTGACATGTCCCAGAGATTCAGCATCTCCTGCCCTCGATCACCGACGTCAACTCCAAGGAGAGCCCTCATCTCGAGAGCGTTCCTTACAGCGTTATCCCGAAAGCAGTTGTTGAACATGAGGAAAACTCTGCCCACGTCCTTCGCAAAAACCTTCGCTTTCTCGCTGAAGGGGGCCAGTTCCGTTATATCGTACAGGTAGTTGAATCGCTCCGCCACTTTGGCATCTCTTTTGTTCCACGCTGGAGCGTTCCTTCCATGAAACCTCAACACTGTCCCCCAGGTGGCGGTGATGTGCCATTCGGGCGGAACGGTCCATTCCAGGCTGGGTTCATCCACGGCGGTGAAAGCCATATTCTGGTCCCTCAGAAGATCGAGGAACCTCTCGCGGTTGCCTTTCTCAAGCCATGATCGGTGCCTGATCTCGATGGCCACCCTGGCCGGTGAGGCCAGTTTCGCAATCCTTTTGAACCAGTTGAGGTTTCTTTCGGAAAAGACGATCCAGGGGGGGAATTGAAAGAGCAGGTAACCCAACCTGTTCAGGCTGTTGAGCACGAGAACGCGGGAGATGAATCTATCCCAGAGCGCTATGCGGGCATCCTTCGGGATCTCCCAGATCCGCAACCTGGAACCTTTGGAGATGCCGGGGGGCATTAGTTCTCGGGGAAGGGCCGTTACGGAGAGAGTG
Source organism: Thermovirga sp. (assembly GCA_012523215.1). Lineage (NCBI taxonomy): Bacteria > Thermotogati > Synergistota > Synergistia > Synergistales > Thermovirgaceae > Thermovirga > Thermovirga sp. The sequence goes on along the minus strand of JAAYIZ010000264.1, from coordinate 1,761 downwards.
TGAAAAGTGAAAAGGCCGAAGGCCTTTATGTTGAAAAGAAAACCCGGCGTCGTTCTGGCGGCCCACTGGTAGAAAACCTCCTCGCCGGGGATGGCGTAGAAGGTGCTATCGACCTCGACGGTATCGAAAAAGTTCGCGTAGTGTCGAAGCCTTGAATAGGGGTCCCTGGCATTATCCGGGTACCATCCGCTGCCAACGAGCGATCGATCGGTCCAGGAACAGGTACCGACTCTAAGGTCCTCCATAGCGCCGACCTCCGAAATCATGGGGAATAGGCCTGCGGTTCCATTATAATGGAGACCTGTCGGAAGCGAAATTTTTGGGAAAGGAAGTGCCGCCTTGAAACTGGAAGGGATCTACGCGCCAATACCCACACCCTTCAATGGAGATGGGGACCTCGACCTGGAAGCGTTTTCCCTGAACTTCAAACACTGGCTGTCCACGCGCATTGACGGCATCGTCGTCAGCGGTTCCAACGGGGAGTGGCCGCTTCTGGCCTTCGGCGAGAGGGTCGCACTCTTCGGCGCCTGCGTGGATCTTTCCCGGGGAAAACTCAAGGTGATCGCGGGAATCCATTGCCCCTCAACGAAGGAAAGCCTCAACCTGGGGCTGGAAGCCGCCAGGGCCGGGTGCGACGGCGTCCTCCTATTGCCGCCCCACTACTACAAGGGACAGAACTCCAGGGAGTCCCTCCTGGCCTACTTCATGACCCTTGCCGATTCGATCGGTATACCCGTCGTGCTTTACAACATGCCCGCCAACACCGGGTTCAACCTTGCTCCCGATATCGTCACCGCCCTTTCGGGGCACCCCAACATCATCGGGATAAAGGACAGTTCCGGCGATATCGTGCAGATTGCCACCCTTTGCCGGGATACCCCCGATAATTTTGGTGTTTTGGCTGGCTCCGGAAGCTTTTTCCTTCCCTCCATCGCCGTGGGGTGTTCGGGAGGAACCATGGGCGTGGCCAACCTCTTTGCCGACGCCTGCGTCGACATCCTTATCGGCTTCAGGAAGGGCGACATCGACCGTTCAAGATCTTTGCAGCTCGCCCTCATCGAGATCAACCAGGCGGTCACGAAAAGATACGGCGTACCCGGGCTGAAGGCCGCCATGGATCATGCGGGCCTTTACGGGGGCCCCGTCAGGGCGCCCCTGCTCCCGGTGAAAGAAAAGGTCAGGGAAGAGATCGGGAGGATCTATGACGAGTTCAGATATTTTTATGAGGAGGTTTCATCATGAAAAAGGTCCTCGGAATCCTGGGGAGTCCCCGCAAGGAGGGCAACAGCGAGACCTTGGCGCGAAAGGTGCTTGACGGGGCAGCGAAAAATGGCGCTGCTTTCGATGTCATCCGCCTCCAGGGTTTGAGCCTTTCGGGCTGCACCGACTGCAGGAGGTGCTGGTCCGGAGGAAGGCCCTGCGTAATTGACGACGATATGGAGAAGGTCTACGAAAAAGTCAGGGAGGCCGACCTCCTGGTCTTCGCCTCTCCTCTTTACTGGTACTCGTGGAGTTCCCAGATGAAACCGGTCTGGGACCGGTTCCTTCCCTTCGTTCAGAAAGAGGCCCGCTGGGATCTCAAGGATAAGAGGGCGCTCCTGGTGGCCTCGGCCGGCGATGACAAACCCGATGTTTTCCAGGGAATGCTCTTCTCTTTCAGGACATCCTGCGGGCTCCTTGGCTTGGAAATGGCGGAACCCCTGTTGGCCCATGGAGTCCACGGGATGGGCGAGGTGGAAAAGGGTCAATGGTTGAACCTGG
>JAAYIZ010000263.1 GCA_012523215.1 Thermovirga sp. | reverse complement strand
GCGAGAGGGGAAACCTCCGTGGGAAGTCCCAAGACAAAGGTGGGCTGGATGAGGTTCTCCTCCACGAACTTTTCGAAGAGCTCCGTCAGTATTAAGAAACGGCTTTCGCCCCCCTCGACGTCAACGCCTCTCGCCCTGGCAAAACTGCGGGCCTTCTCATCGTCCTGGGGCCCAAACTCGAAGATGTCGAAGCCCGTTGTCTCCCTCACCAGTTCGGCCATGGTGGCCCGCCTGAAGGGGGGGTGGAAACTAATGGGCGTGCCCTGGTAGACCACGTCCCTGCCACCGACGGCATCGGCCGAAGCGACGATCAGTTCCTCCGTGAGGTTCATAATGTCCTCGTAGTCGGCATAGGCCCAATAGACCTCCATGGAGGTGAATTCCGGGTTGTGCATCGTGTCTATTCCCTCGTTCCGGAAGTTCTTGCCTATCTCGTAGACGCGGCCCAGCATGCCTACGATGAGCCGCTTGAGGTATAGTTCCGTAGCGATCCTCAGGTACATTTTTATTCCCAGGGCGTTATGGAAGGTCTGGAAGGGACGGGCGTTGGCCCCCCCGGCAAGGGTGGCGAGGATGGGGGTCTCCACCTCGAGAGTCCCATGATCCTCGAGAACTTTCCTGAAGGTGGAGATAATCCTCGATCTCTTCCGAAAGATCTCCCGAACGTCGGGATTGGCGATCATATCCACATACCTCTGGCGATACCTGATCTCCGTCTCCTTCAGGCCATGCCATTTCTCCGGAAGCGGTCGAAGGGCCTTGGCCAGGAGGACACACCTCGTGACGAGGATGGAAAGCTCGCCCCTCTTGGTCCTGAAGGGATAACCCACCACGCCCAGCATATCCCCGGTATCGACCCATTTCTTGAAGAAGGCGTATTCCTCCTCGCCCATGGTGTCCACCTGTAAATACAGCTGGATGCTCGAGGTCTCGTCGGCGAGATCGGCGAAGGTGGCCTTGCCGTGCCTCCTGATGATCATGAGGCGGCCGGCGGTCACAATTTCCGTATCGTCCTTTTCATCCTCGGCAAGGCGGTTGAAGTTTTCACGAACAAAGTCCAGGGAATGCTTTTTTATCCATTTCTCATGGGCGAAGGGGTCGTACCCCTCCTCCTCGCGGAGCCTCAGCAATTTCTCCGTGCGTTGCCTGAGGATTTCGTCCTCCTGTTCTTCAGTACCTTCAGGTAACCTTTCTTCGATCACAAAGCTCGCTCCTTTCTGGTGATGGTCTACACTCTTCGAGCACCTCGCTGATTCCGCGCCAGTCAGAGGTGTCGGAAACGGCCCGCCTGAATCGCGAAGCTCCGTTAAACCCTTTAAACATACCCGAGAGTAAACGCTTGAGCAAGACGATGGCGGCTTTTTCCCCTTCTTCGTTCAATATGGTCTCCCCAAGGGAGACCATCAGGTCCGCCCTGGAACAGGGCGATGGCGTCAATAATCCTTCATCCACGGGAAAACCGCAATGGTCCAGTATGGCCGGGATCAGGAAGGGATCTTTCATCGCTCCCCTGGCGATGAATACGGCGGAGCACCCCTTCTCCAGCATCTCCAAGGCGTCCCCGGGTGAAAAGATATCACCGCTTGCGGCTATCATGCCGGGGAAGGCCTTGGCAGCGTCGATAACGACGCTTTTATCCGCCATTCCCCCGTACTTCTGGGCGGGCAGGCGGCCATGAATGCAAATATGGGAGGCGCCCGCTTCCAGCAACATGCCGGAAAAGGCAAGGGTATCCATGGAGGACGCAGGGGGAGACTTCCTGGTCTTCACCCAGACGGGAAGCCCCAGCGGTACCAAGGCTCTCACCATGGCGGAGGCGACCTCGGGACGCCCAAGCAGGCTTGAACCAGCGCCCTTTCTGGTCACCTTCGGCATGGGACAAGCCATATTTATACCAATGGCTTCAAAGGATGAACAACTTAAAGCCCTCTGGGCGCCCTCGTAAAGGGTCGCCGCGTCGGGGCCAAAGAGCTGAAGAACGACGGGCCTCTCGCCTTCGACGGTCTTGAGCATGGAGAAGGTCTTTCGGCTTCCATGGACGAGCCCGGCGCAGCTTATCATTTCGGTGTGGACCAGCCCTGCGCCAAGACCCCTGAAGAAGAGCCTTGTCGATGGGAAGGTCACACCAGCGAGAGGTGCCAACCAGATGGGGTTTTCCACATCGACCCCACCCACTCGCGCTGGGAAGGAACCGGCATCGAAAGGTATCTCAGATCACTCCTCTTACCCTCTCGTAGATCAGCCTGAGACCCTTGAGGGTAAGCCAGGGTTCCACGGCGCTTATGGCGCTCGATATCGGCGCTATGACTTCGGCCTGGCCGCCGGTGGCGATAACTTTGACTTCTTCGCCCAGTTCTTTCCTGATCCTTTCTACCAGGGAATCCACCATCCCGGCGAAACCGTAAAGGAAGCCGGACTGCATGGAATCCCTCGTGTTCCTCCCTATCACGCTTTCGGGCAAGTCAAAGGAAACCTTGGGCAACTTCGCCGCCTTGCCGAACAGGGCCTCCATGCTGACCATCAGTCCCGGCGCGATGGAACCTCCAAGGTATTCCCCGCGGGACGATAGGGCATCGATGGTGATAGCCGTGCCGAAGTCGACGATGAGAAGGGGGCACCCGAAAAGGTCTATGCCTGCAACGGCATTGACAAGCCGGTCGGCGCCCACTTCCGAGATATGATCGTATAAAACGGGAATGCCGATATCGGAAAGATTTGTGACTTTGAGGCATTCCACCGATAGGAAGCGCCGGACGCACTCCTCCCAGGGAGCGTCGAGGGGGGGGACCACGCTGCAAAGGGCGGCCCCGGTAATATCAGCAGGCCTGATCCCGGCAAGGGTCAACAGGTTGAAAAGGCATATCCCCAGTTCATCGGAAGTGTGCCTCGCGGAGACGAGCCTCCAGCGCTGGACCAGTTCCTTTCCGTCGCAGATTCCGATGACCGTGTTCGTGTTCCCGATATCGACGACCAGGAGCATGACCTCACCTCCAGGAGAAGTGCCTCCTACCCTGGCCCCTTTCTATAGCAAAGCCAGGAATAGGGCGATAGAGACAGCGAAAAGGGCCGCCCGGACTCTGCGAAAACCCAAGCCGGCCAAGACCATGTAGGCCGTCAGGGCCATCCCTGAAAGAGCTAGTACCCCCGAATAAGGAGCCTCCCAGGGCATCAAGGAAGCTGCCAGATCCGCAAATCCGCCCCAGGCGGAAAAAAGACCTTCCCCCGCTTGGGCCAGGAGCCAGCCTCCCGGTATCCCCGCCAGGGAAGGAAGGGCGAGGAAAAAAGCCAGAGGCAGAAGAAGGGTGAAAACCGGCACGGCCAGGAAATTGATGGCCATGCCCGCGACCGGCACGAAACCGAATACTCCAGTGACCATCCCCGCCGTAGCCAACCAAAGTACGATCGGTGCTGCCACCCGGCTCCCTTTTCCCCCTCCGCTGAAAAGACATGAAAGGACCAGCGCCGCCGTCATCGACAACCTCCATCCCAGGTCCCAGAAGAACCAGGGACGCCAGAAAAGGAGGAACAACCCCGCCACGGAAACGGCGTTCAGGGTCGAGGAAGGCCTTCCCAGCCATTTTCCAACGAAACCGGACTGGATCATCAACCCGGCTCGCAGGGCGCTGGCCGAGGCTCCCGCGCAAAGGATATAAATCCACATAACCAGCGATGCCACAGGAATCCTAAAGGGACCCGGGGGAATGAGAAGGAAGATCACCAGGGTCACCATCCCCGTATGAAGACCCGAGACCGCCAGGATATGGGATGTGCCCCACGTGGAGTGCCTCTCCGCCAAATCGGGATCCCTGCCGCCGAGGAGAGCTGCGAGGAGATGGCCCCTCATCAGCGGGGGCAAGTTCATGAGTATCCTATCTTTCAAGTTCCTTCTAAGTCCGAGGATCCCCGCCCCACCCTCACCGGTCAATTGGATGCCGGGGCGTCTTATCTTGCCGACGGCTCCCCTGGACTTCCAGAACCGGGCTTCGTCGAAATCTCCTTCTTTTTCCGCCTTTTCCAACGGCGCGGCCACTCCATCGATCTTAACACGATCTCCCTCCCTGAAAAGCGAGGAGGGTGGCAGGTGCACCACGTATTTTCCTCCGGGAGTATCGACGAGTACTACCCTTCCCCTTCCCCATGGTCTTTCATAAAGCACCGTTCCCGTGGAAGAAACCTGAAAGGGGTCAAATTCTCCCCGGTGAACGCGTGGGATGAGAATGACCGAGCCGGCAAGGGTGAAAAGGGCCACCAAAAGGAAGACCGCCATGCCGTCCGGCGGTATCCTTTCGACGGAACCTGCCAGGACAATGAACATCCCGGCTAAAAGGGCCGCAACGAGTGAAACGGCAAGGGGGATCCCCTTTGCGTCAAGGAAGAGCAGAAGACAGTTGGCCGCCAGGGCCACGAAGGCCGGAGCCCTGGCCAAGGGCCCTAGGGGGATACCGTTACCAGATCCCTGATCGCCGAAAGCTTCTTTTCCCCTATTCCCTTCACTGAAAGGAGATCCTCCACGCTGGAAAATCTTCCCCGCTCCTCTCTATGCCTGATGATCTCACCGGCGAGTTTGGGGCCGATGCCGGGAAGAGACTCGAGGGCCGCCGCGCCGGCCTTGTTTATATCGATGGGGCCAAAGTCGGACCCCGGGAAGCCGCCACCCTGGTATCCAGGGGGCTGGCCCGGAGCATCGCCCTCGCGGGGCACATGAACGTGCATACCGTCAGAAAGGATCAGGGCCATGTTGAAGGCTTCCGGATCGGCTTCCGCGCTGAGCCCCCCCGCCTGATCGACCGCGTGGTAAACCCTGGTCCCACCGGGGAGCCTGTAGACACCAGGCCTCATGACGGCCCCCGTGATATAAATTACCCATTGGTCTTCCAGGATCTTTTCCCCGGAGAAGGTCTGCCCGGGAGTATCCCCCGAGGGCTGGACCGCCCCCATCGTTGAGACGGGGGCCGGTCCCGCCACCTGGCCCGAGGGGTTTTTATCCCATTTACCCGTGAATAGTGAAACGAGAAACCCCGCCAATACCAGGCACGCAACCCCGCCTGCCAGGAAGAGCAATCCTCGCCTGGTATGTGAGACCTCCATGCTCTCTCACCGCCCCCGAAGGTTTTCCTGCCGATCCCGCACCTGCTCTCCGACCAGGTGCCAGTTCCCTGCCCCGGTGATCCTCACCGTGACGAAAGAACCCATCAGAGTGGGCTCTCCAGGGAAGATGACCACCTTGTCTGAAGGAGTTCTGCCTTGCAAAAGGCCTTCCCCCTTTGGCGCCGAACCATCAACCAAGACGGTGAAGGATTTTCCCACGTGGTCCCGGTTGATTTCCTTGGATATTTCGGCCTGAATTTCGTTGATCTCTCTCAGCCTTCGTCGCTTCTCCGCCGCTCCAACCTGGCCGTCCATGCGGGCCGCCGGCGTCCCTTCCCGGGGTGAGAAGGCTGCAGTATGGATGAGGTCGAACCGGAAACGCCCAACGACCTCGAGCGACTCCTGGAAATCCTTGAGGGTCTCCCCCGGAAAACCGACAATCAGATCGCTGGTAACGGCCGCGGCGGGGAGAGATGTCCTGATCATTTCCAGTATCGAGGCATAGCCTTCGACGGTGTAGCCCCTGTTCATGGCCTTCAGGATCCGGTCACTCCCCGACTGTATCGGAAGGTTGATGGCTGGGCAGATATTATCATACTTAGCCATGACTTCCACTACGTCCGGGGTGAGGTCCCTCGGATGGGACGTGGCGTACCTGAGCCTTTTTACACCCTTGATAAGGGCCACGTCCTTGAGAAGGCTTGAGAAAACATAACCGTTGTCGAAATCCCTTCCGTAGGTGTTGACGTTCTGGCCTATAAGAGTGATCTCCCTGACCCCGTCGGAAGCGAGGCTTTCTACTTCCCGGAAGATATCATCGGGATCCCTCGAGACGAATCGTCCCCTTACATGGGGCACAATGCAGTAGGTGCAGAAGTTATCGCACCCATGGGCGATCGTGATGAAGGCTTTCCATGGATTTGAGCGGGCCAGGGGGATCTCTGACAGGTCGTCGAGGGCCGTGGGATCCTCGTCGATGATGGCGATATCCTTGCCGGTGGCCATAACCTCCTCCAGTGCCGCCGGAAGCCTCCCCAGGCTCCGTGGGCCGCAAACGAACCTCACCGGGGGGAAGCGCTTGAGCAAAAGGGGACCGACTCTCTGGGCCATGCATCCCACCACGGCGATAACCAGATCCTTTCGGCTTGAAGCCAGCCTTCCAAGGTCGCTCCACACTTTCTGCTCGGCCTTGTCGCGTATGCTGCAGGTGACGAAGAGGATCACCTCGGCTTCTTCCTCGGGCGTCTCTTTCCAGCCCTTGAACGCCAGGGACGTTCTGATCCTATCCGCATCGTAAACATTCATCTGGCACCCGAAAACGTTTATGCTGAAGCGGTACAATTCCCGGCCTCCATGTACAATATGATCCGTGAAGGAATTACTTCACCACGAAATGATACCACCTTCGCGCCTGTGAACGGGAAGGGAGGCCGGATCATGCCCGGAGTAAGGAAAATCGTGATGATCCTGGGAGCATTGTCCCTCGCCATCACCCTGGCGACCTCGCCAGGCTCCGCCGAAAAAACGCCATACCCGCTCCCCGATATCATCGGGTGGAACTTGGAAGACAGGGTATCCATGGAACTCGAAACGCCCTCGGAAGAGCTTGGCTGCCGAGTGGAAGGAATTTATAAACGTCGTACCGATAACCACTCCGTCTTCGTGGTTCTCGTTAAGGGACCTGGAACCCTCTGGCAAGGCCTTCCCGAGGGGGAGATCAACACTGACGACGGGCCTATCGGTTCAGGGGCCACGTTCAGCACCCTTAAAATAGGCGGCCGCAAGGCGGTCATCGAGTGCCACCCCCTGACGGGCAGAGTCCTGGTGGTGGAAGTGTCTCCTGACTTCACCCTGACCTTCGAGACACGGTACGAGGACGTCGAACTGGAAAGGTTCGCCTTGGCATTTCTTGAAAAACTGGATTAGTAAGGGGGAAAAAAAGAAGGGCATTGTACCTTAGGACTTCCTGAACCACTTCTTTCCGAGATCGTCCAGGTAGCCCTCAGCCGAAAGGGCTTCAAGGGCGGAGTTGACCTCTTCGAGGAGTAGCTCGTCGATCTTCCTGACGGCAAAACCCATCGCTTCAGAGGTTACACGGCCGGAGAAGGCCACCACGAGTCCCTCTCCGAAAGAAGGATCATCGGCGAGATACCTCTC
>JAAYIZ010000262.1 GCA_012523215.1 Thermovirga sp. | reverse complement strand
CGAAAGCGGCCAGGAGGGCGATAAAGGGAGGGAAAGCCAGGATCTTCCTGGCGATGACTGAAGGTGAAGTCTTCCCGGAGGATTGGGAAACGGCCAGGATGATCCCGATCGTCGAGAGGACCAGGAAGGAACCCAGTTGATCGATCAGGATCCCTATCCCCAAGTACTCCGTGCCATAGAAGGCCTCGATCATGGGCAAGCCGACGAAGGAGGTATTACCCAGCCCCCCGGTCAGGAAAAGCGCGCCTACCGTCCCCGCTGAGAGGTTGGCGACCCTGCCCGCTTGTCTGAATAGAAAAAACCCTCCCACGAAGAGAACCCAGGCCATGGCGGCGGGATAGGCCAGCCCGGGTGAGTATTCCAGGTCGTGAATATGGAGCAGGGTCAGCGCCGGGAGGGCCACGTTTATTATGTAGGAGTTCAGCACCGCCGGCGTGGAAGCCGGGAGACGCCCACTTCGACGAAGAATTATCCCTGCGGCAAAGCACAGGGCCATCATCAAAATATTGCCCACGAAAAAGCCTCCCAAAAAGAAGTCCCGGTACTGGCTCATTCTAACAGCAATTTCCCCCATCCTATCCCAGGAGCGAGTCAGAGGCGAAAGACTTTTATCCTGAATTCCTTATCCCGGATTGGAGTCAAAAGGGAATTGCCTGAGTTGGGCCTCTGGGTTGACAATTTTAATCTGGCTGACTACCATGGGAACTAATAAAAGTAAAGGTGAAGCGAGTCCCCGCGCCTTATCAATCCAAAAGGAGGTATCGATCATGAGAACCAGATGGAGAGCCCTTTTCTCGGTTTCCGCTATCCTGCTGGGAATCACGGCCGTTTGCCCTGTTTCCCCCCTAGGCGCGGCCACTCCTCTCGCGCCCTGCGAACTGTTCACCAAGCAGGATGCCGAGGCTATTTTAAAGGAATCCATAACCGAAGAAAGAGTTATTGAGGCAACCCTTCCAGCGGGGCTCACCTGCAGATATGCCTACCGCAAAGAAGGGAGCGTCTTCGAGGTCAAAGTGAGGTTGGCTACCGATGAATCAATAGCGGAAGAAGGCATCCACGATTCGGCGAAGGATGTCTTCGATCGTCAAGTCAAAGCCAGGAGAGCCCATGAATACGCCTCCAAGACATTGAGAGAGTTCGAAGGCCTCGGTGAAGGCTCCTTTTGGAGTGGCACCAGTCTCTGGGCGTTGCGGGGGGATTGCCTGGTGGTCGTCACGGTCCACTCTCATCTTAAAGGTTCTTTCAAGGACATGGATGAAATGCGGGCCGCCCGGGAAGACCAGGACCTGGGGTACAGCAAGGAGATAATGGCCACCGTCATGGAGAGGCTCGAATGAACGGCTCTTCGTCGTATTGTCTTGTGTCCGTCGTTTTTTCTTAGAGGCAAAGGGGGGCGGATTCCTCACCGGCAAGTTCCTCGAGCCAGACCCTCTTCAGCTCTTTTATTTCAAGTGCTCCCTTGAAGTTGCGGGGTATGGAGCCAAGGCGGAGCCTGTCGGGCCGGGAGCTCTTGGATACATGCTTCGAGGCTTCAGGGATGAAGGTTCTTTCTAT
>JAAYIZ010000261.1 GCA_012523215.1 Thermovirga sp. | reverse complement strand
GAGGTTTTCGTCAAGAACCTGGAGTATGTCCTTATCGGCCGTCAGGATGACGACGCGGTAACCCTTTCCGACGGCCGAGAGCGCCGTCGAGGCGATGACGTCGTCAGCCTCGACGCCAGCCCTTTCCACGACGGGAATTCCCAAGTCCCGGGAGAACTCCTTGATGAGGGGCATCTGCGCCTTGAACTCCTCCGGAGTTGGCTGCCGGCCCTCCTTGTAGGCCTCGAAGGCTTCGTGTCGGAAGGTGGGACCCGGCGCGTCGAAGACGACGGCGGCGAGATCTGGTTTGAGGTCCTCCAAGGTCCGAAGAAGCATGTTGGCGTATCCCAAGAGCGCGTTTGTCGGCGTGCCGTCGGGCGCGCTGAGCTCCGGCAGGGCGAAGAAGGCCCTGAAGGCGAGCCCATGACCATCCACTAGTAGTACTGTCTTTTCCGGCATTAGCCCCATCTCCTTCGTCCGGGTTATTTGCGGTATACTGCTGTTCGACTCCGATGCTACCGGATAGGATACCACCAGGGAAGGATGAACGAGAAATGAGATCGACCACCAGGGTACGTTTCGCTCCCAGCCCCACGGGGGCGCTCCACATCGGGGGGGCCCATACGGCCCTCTTCAACTGGCTCTGGGCCCGCCACAGCGGGGGAGCCTTTATCCTGCGCATCGAGGACACAGACCTGATCCGATCCACCGAGGAGCACGAGAGTACCATACTTCAGGGGTTGAGCTGGCTCGGCCTCGAATGGGACGAAGGGCCCGACGTGGGAGGCGTCCACGGTCCCTACAGGCAATCCGAGAGAAGGGAGATTTACCTCCAGCATGCCCAGGAATTGGTGAATTCAGGCCTGGCCTACCGCGATGGGGAGGCCATCATCTTCTCCGTGCCTCGGGGCGTGAAGGTGGCCTTTGACGATGTCGTCTACGGGCACATCGAGATGGCCAGCGACACCCTGAAGGACATCGTCCTGATAAAAAGCGACGGCTTCCCCACCTACAACTACGCCGTCGTCGTGGATGACCACGCCATGGAGATAACTCACGTGGTCCGGGGCGAGGACCACATTTCGAACACGCCGAAGCAGATACTGATCTACCAAGCCCTGGGCTGGGAGATTCCAATCTTCGCCCACTTGCCCATGATACTCGGCAAGGACAAAAAGAAACTTTCCAAGAGACATGGTGCCACCAGTGTCTATGAGTACCGTGACATGGGCTATCACCCCGACGCACTTTTCAACTACTTCGCGCTACTGGGATGGAACCCTGGCGACGACCGGGAAATCTTCACCCGGGAAGAGGCCATCGATATGTTCGACCTGGCGAGGGTCACGAAGAAGGCCGCCATTTTCGACATGGGCAAGTTGAACCACGTCAACCAGGCCCACATCGCCATGATGTCGCCTCTTGAACGGGCCAGGCATACCATCCCTTTCTGGGAGGGGGCGGGTCTCAGGCCCGGTTCCCGGAGCGAGCAATGGCTTGCCGAAGTGCTGGATCTCCTGGAGGGACGGGGACAGACCTTCCGAGAACTGGCGGAGTACACCGACTACTTCCTGGCCTTCGAGACGGTCAAAAGGCGATACGCTGGGGAAGATATCAACGAGGGCCGCAAGGAGACGCTAAGAGGCTTCTTTAGCGCCATGCTTTCCTTCCCCACCTGGAAACCCGAGGAACTGGAAGTGATGGCCAAG
>JAAYIZ010000260.1 GCA_012523215.1 Thermovirga sp. | reverse complement strand
TTCACGTCCTCATCGCTGAATTCCATGTAGGTCGTGCCCCACTCCGGGAAGGACTTGTTGAACATCTCCCGTTCCTCGATGGTGACGGCGTCCATGTAGTCCTGGTTGAAGACGTGAGCGGCCGTCTCGACCATGGCCTGGATATCCTCGGGTAGTGTGTCCCAGGCCTTTTTGGAGGCCCACAGTTCCATCCCCTGGGGCACCTGCATGGCGGGCCCGATGAAGTAGGGACACACCTCGTAGAGCTTGAGGTCACGGTAGAGCCACCACGCGGTGCCGCTGCCGTCGAGGGTTCCCGTGGCGATGGCCATGTAGGTTTCGGGGTGGGGCAGCATGACCGGGGCGGCCCCGAAGTGCTCCACGAAGTCCGACATGGAGCCGAAGAACCTCACTTTGAACCCCTTCAGGTCGTCCAGGGTTCGGACCGGTTTTTTGCTCCAGAAGTAGGTGTTGCCCACGCTGTGGCTGCCGAAATACTTGATGCCCCGCTCCGCCAGGGCCTCATCCACCAGTCGGTCGACCCCCCTGTGGTGGAAGAGTTCGTTGAACTCATCGTTGGTCCTGGTGATGAAGGGCGGCATGTTGGGCGCCGAGACCCAGCCCATGGGGATGGACCCCCGGAAGAACAGGGTGCTGCTGTTGGACATCTGGATCATGTTGTCCTGGAGGGCTTTGTCCACCTCGGCGTAATCGACCAGTTCCCCGGCGTAGTGCAGGCTTATCTTCAGCCTGCCCCCGGACATCTTCTCCACCCTTTCGATGAAGGGCTTGATCACCCTCTCGACCGCGAGGGACCCGGCCGTGTGGTGGCTCTGGAACTTCCAGTTGAAAACCTTATCGGCGGCCGCCGAAGGCCCGGCGACGGCCAGAAGGCCGAGGGCGATCACCGCCACGCTGACCAGCGCTACGAACTTTTTCTTTCCCACCCAACTCATCTCCTCTCTTTCATCACCTTTTCAAGGTCTTATCCTGTTCCGGAATCTTGGCTTCCTGCCGCGCTTCTAATGCAATACAACCAGAACCCCGACCGCGGAGCCGGGCGGCCCGTCCTGGTTGGCAAGAGTATGTCCTATCACAGCATCTTCGTTCTGATGAAGGGAGCATAAAATGCCGGAACGCCGCTTTAGCCTGTTCTCCAGTTATCGTAAATTAAAAAGGCAGCGGAGTCAAGAAAAATTCCGGATTCTCAATATTCAGATAAAGGGGCTCACTGCCAGGTCAAGGCGAAGTTGGCCATGACGGCCGAGCCGATCCAGAACACCCCTTCATCCAGGTCGAACTTCGGGTGGTGGTGGGGGTAGACCTCTCCTTCTCCGGGCATCGAGGGCAGGAAGAAGAAAGACCCCGGCACCTTTTCAAGGAAAAAGGCCATGTCCTCGCCTCCCATGGTCGGTTCAGCGATCTCCGCGACGGCGTCTTCTCCCACGATAGCGGCGGCGGCCTCGATGATCCCGTCGGTGATCTTCCTGTCGTTGATGAGTGCCGGCGCACCCCGGGTCAACGTCACCTCGGCCCTGCCGCGCATGCCATGGGCGATGCCTTCGCAGACCGTTTTGATGCGTTCGCCGAGCAAGGAACGCGTTTCGGGGTCAAGGCTCCTTATCGTCCCCTTCAGGGTACAGCAAGGTCCGATGATGTTGGGCGCCGACCCGCCATCGATCCTGCCCACGGTGATGACCGCCGGGGCAAGCGGGTTTGTCTCCCGGCTCACTATGGTCTGGATGGCCGAAAAGGCCTGGCAAGCCATGGCGATGGGGTCCACCGTCAGGTGCGGGGTGGCTCCGTGGCCGCCCTTGCCCTCGAAGGTGACGGTGAACCAGTCGGCCGCTGCCATGAGGGCGCCGTAGCGATAGCCCACCATCCCCGAGCGGGGCCCCTTCCAGAGGTTTCCCGTGTGGAGGCCGATAAGGGCGTCCAGGGGCGGGTCCTCCAGCACGCCGTCCTTGATCATCGCCAGGGCGCCCCGGGAGTCCTCTTCCGAAGGCTGGAATATCAGCTTCACTGCCCCGGCGAGGTCCCCTCGGTTCTCGGCCAGGAGCTTTGCGGTACCCAGCAGGATGGCCACATGGGCATCGTGGCCGCAGGCATGCATTCGTCCTTCCGTCGTGGAGGCGAAGGGCAGACCCGTCTCCTCTTTGACGGGGAGGGCATCCATGTCTGCCCTCATCCCCAAGACCTTGCCCGGCCTGCAACCCCTGAGGAGGGCCGCCACGCCGTGCCCGCCCACGCCGGTGCGGATCTCGTCGATCCCCATTTCCCTGAGCCGCTCCACGATGAAGGCCTCGGTCTTGGGAGTATCGAGACCTATCTCCGGGTTTTGGTGAAGGTGGCGTCTCCACTGTACGATCTGGTCGTTGAGGGCCTTTGCCCTCTCCTTGATGTCCGCCATGGGGGAACCCTCCCTTTTATCCTGTTTTCCCTTCAACTGTATCCTGTCCAGTTCGGCTTTCAGCGTCCGAGGGCTATCTCCCAGAGGTAGAGGGATGCCGTGGAGCCGAAGGGGGAGTAGCGCCTCGCGTAGCGTCGAAAGGCCCCGTCGTCCAGGGTCTTGCGGCCGTAGAGGGTCATCATCCCCCGCCGTATCGCCAGGTCGCCTCCGCTCACCACGTCGGGGCGCTCCAGGGAGAAGATCAGCAGCATCTCGGCGGTCCAGCGGCCCACGCCTTTCAACGATGAAAGCCGCCGGATCACCTCGGCGTCGGAAAGATCCTCCAGGGACTGGAGGTCTATCTCACCTTCCGCCACAGCCCGGCTCGAATCCTTGATATACCCCGCCTTGCGGAAGGAGAGTCCGCACTGCTGCACCTCTTCCAGCGTGGCGGCGCCGAGCCTTTCGGGGGTGATCTCTCCGAAGCGCTCCTTCATACGGCTCCAGACGGTGTCGGCAGCGGCGCTCGATATCTGCTGCCCCACGATGTTGTAGACCAGGGCCGTGAAGAGGTCCGGCATGATCCGGCACTCTATCATGCCGATCCGGTCGATCGCGGCGGCGAGTTTTTTGTCCCTGCCTTTCAGGTGGCTCAGCTCAGCGTGGCCGTAGCGGAATATCCTCATTGGCCTCCGCTCTTCCCGGAGTGACGGGCTTCGTGCTCCAGGAGCCACGATTTAAGGTCCAGCCCGCCCCCGAAGCCCACCAGTCTCCCCCCGGCTCCTACGACCCTGTGGCAGGGGACGAATAGGGCGATGGGGTTCCTGGCGCAGGCCATCCCCGCGGCCCTGGCGGCCTTGGGGTTCCCGGCCGCCGCGGCGAGTTCACCGTAAGTGATCGTCTGGCCGTAGGGCACTTCGGCCAGTTTTTTCCAGGCGCGCTCCATGAAGGACGACCCCTCCAATTTGAGGGGGAGGGTGAACACCCGTAATTTGCCCCCCAGGTAAAGGTCCAGTTGCCGGAAGGCTTCCCGCAAGAGGGGAGTCTCCTCCACGGGAACTCGAGGGCGGCCGGCGGCTTGGTTGGGAAGGTCCAGGCGGGTTATCCGCCCATCCTCCTCTTCGATGGCAATCCACCCTATGGCTGTTTTTCGTACCGAGAGCATGGCCCCTCCTCCTTCAGAAAAATTTTCTCCAGTTCGGCGGCGGAAAGTTGGTACCCGGCTGATATCCTGCGCTCTGCGCCCGAAAGGGACGTGGTGATGCATTCCTTTGCCCTGGGGCAGCCCCTTTCTCCCTTCAGGTAGCCGTTGCAGACCCGCAGGACGTCGGGCGATATCTCGTCGATGAGCACAATGCGACCGTCGCCTTCCCTGAGGCGTCCCAGTTCGATCTTGCCGTCGAGGACATGCAGCCCCCGGGCGGCGAACTCGTCGTAGATCACCCGGGCGACCTCCTTGACAAAGCCCTCGACGAAGATGATCTCCCCTTCGGTCATCACCCCGGCGCCCACCAGCGACTCGAAGGTTATCAGCCTGTCGACCTTCCCCTTGGTCCACGCCTCCACGACGACGGGCAAGTCGGCACAGGGCCTCACGAAGGGGTAGCGCCGCCAGAAACTGCCCATGGCGCTGTGGCGCCAGGTCCACTCCAGGTTCAGAAGCGGCGCCGAACCGGGAAATTCCGGCCCCTGCTCGGACATGCCGATGGGAATGGCGGGTTCCACTATCATGACGTGGTCGGCCACGGTGTCGATGTAGTGGGTCGGCACTCCCTGCCCTGCCAGGAGCCTGAAAAAGTAGGTGGCGAATTTGCAGGCAATGGCCCCCTTGCCCGGGATCTCTCCCACGACATCGTCGTAGCCGGTGTCGAAGACGGCTTTGCCGTCCTTATCCAGGTAGCCGGTGGCTCGGTCGGTGAAAACGAGGGCGTATTTACCCTTGAACTTTCCGTGGGGGACCAGGTATATATCCTTCGATTTCCCCGAGGAAACAAAATTCTCCCTTGTCAGTATTTTATCCAGTTCCATCGTCGGACCTCCCGGGATGTATTCGATAGTCATCTTATCAGCCCGGGGGCGAATTGAAAATCGGCCCCGGGAGAGTCACGGATCCATCACTCCCGGGGCTCCCGACTTCAGGAGGGGCGGAGAAAGAACTCCTCTCACCGCGCTATCGTGACCTTCCGTCACGGATCATCTTATCGACAAGGCCTCGGGGGGTCATCCGTCGAGGCCAGGACGTCTCCCTCGCGGATCGTTAACGGTTTGACCAGGGGTAGCTGCGTGTCTTTGAAGGAATCGAAAATAAACCCCCCCGACCGCTGTCCGGCCAGGGGGGGCACTGTTTTTGTGTCTTTGGTCCTTAATCGATGTAACCGTAATCCCTCATGAACTGCTTGATGATCTCGATTCCCTTGACGACCCTCGGGTCCTTCGGGCCTACTTCGGCGGCTATCTTGTCCAGGTAGGGCAGGGAGAACTCTTTGGTTATCCTGTCGACGTCTCCCTCGCTCCAATGGATGAACTTGGTGCCCCATTTCGGGAAGGATTCGCGGTACATTTCCTGCTCCTCTATCCTGTTCAGATCGGCGAAATCCTTGGACATGACGATGGCCGCCGTCTCCACTATAGCCTGGATATCACGGGGCAGTGCGTCCCAGGCCTTCTGGGAGACCAGGAGTTCCATGGCCTGCGGTACCTGCCAGGGAGGGCCGATGAAGTAGGGGCAGACTTCGTAGTGCTTCAGGTCCCGATACTGCCACCAGCAAGTCCCTGCCCCGTCCAGGGTACCGGTCGATATGGCCATGTAGACCTCGGGGTGGGGCAGCATGATGGGCGAAGCGCCGAAGTGCTCCATGGTGTCCGACATGGCGCCGAAAAATCTGACCTTGAATCCCTTCAGATCCTCCAGGGAATTGATGGGCTTCTTGCTCCAGAAGTACGTGTCGCCCACGTTATGGCTCCCGAGGAAGTGGATACCCTGCTCCGCCCAGGCCTCACCCATCAGTTTGTCCAGGCCCCGGTGGTGATAAAGTTCGTTGAATTCGGCATCGGAACGGGTGATGAAAGGAGGAAGATTACCCGCCGTGATCCACCCCACCGGGACCGAGCCCCTCCAGAACAGGGCGCCCGTGTTGGCGATCTGGATCATGTTGGCCTGGAGGGCCGGGAACACCTCCGTGTATTCCACCAGTTCCCCGGCGTAGTGGAGGGTGATCTTGAGCCTTCCGCCGGTCATCTCCTCGACCCGCTTGAT
>JAAYIZ010000259.1 GCA_012523215.1 Thermovirga sp. | reverse complement strand
GTTTAGAGATAGTGCCCAGAATTCAAATTCTGGGTGGTACGAGAGGGTGAATACCATGGTTGTTGAAACCTATCTTGAAAAGGAAAAGAAGGAAGGCGCCGCTGTAACGGAAGGGCCGTTGAGAATCCGGAAGGTTCCGGTAAAGGACGTGCGATTTGGTGAAGTGACAGAGCTCAGGGGTGAAATCCTTTTTCTGAATCCCGATGATATCCGAAGAGAATTACTCGAGGATAAACATCTTCTTTCCGTCGATGTGAAGATCGCCAAGCCCGGAGAGAGCACCAGGATAATCCCCGTAAAGGATATCCTGGCGCCGGCGGTCAAAGTGGGCGGTCCTGGTTGTGTCTTCCCGGGCTTCGTGGGGAATCCACCCAGGACGATCGCCGGGAGGGGCACCACGGCATTTCTCGAAGGCGTGGCCGTGGTGACCTCGGGGAAGCTGGTCAACTTCCAGGAGGGCCTGATCGACATGACCGGGCCAGGAGCCGAATATTCGGTCTTCTCCAAGTTGGTCAACGTGGTCCTCGTCCTTGAACCCGTTGAAGGGCTCGGAAAACATGAGCATGAGAGGGTCGTCAGGGAGGCTGGTGTAAAGGCGGCTGCTCTCATAGGGAAGGCCGCAGCAACGGCGGAGTATTACGAGGAGACGGTCTACACCAACGAGACCATCCCCGAGATCCACTCGAAATACCCTGACCTGCCGAAGGTAGTCTATGTAAGGCAGGTCCTGGCTCAAGGGCTACTCCATGACAATTACCTTTACGGATTGAACGCAAGGGAAGGTGCTGTCCCTCTATACATGCAGGCCACGGAACTCTTTGACGGGGCCATAGTCAGCGGGAACTGTGCCGCCCCCTGTCATAAACACACCACGTACCACCACCAAAAGGACCCCCTTTCCGAGGACCTTCTCGCAGAACACGGGAAGTCCCTGGCTTTTCTGGGCATCATCGCCCAACCCGTGAGGACGGCCTTCTCTGAAAAAGAAAGGAATTCCTTCCAGGTCCTCAAAATAGCGAAAAGCCTGGGAGCTGACGGCGCCATTATCGCCGAGGACGGGGGTGGCAATCCCGAGTGTGATCTGATGCTTACGGCCAGTATTCTAGAACAGGCTGGCATCAAGACCGTCATCGTGACCGACGAATACGCCGGAGGCGACGGGGCGTCGCCCGGGCTTGCCGATGTTTCCCCGGAAGCCGATGCAGTTGTCACCAACGGCAACGGGAACGAGCGCGTGGTATTGCCCCCGATGGAAAAGGTCATCGGCCACCTGGAGACTATAGAAGTGATCACCGGCGGCCATTCGGGAAGCCTTTTGAAAGATGGTTCTATAAACATGGAGATAGCCGGCATAATGGGCTCCACCAACGAACTGGGGATGGAAAACCTCTCCACAAGGGCAATATGAGGGATGGTGCAGGGAAGATGAAAAAGTACAGGGTCGTTCACTATATCAACCAGTTCTTTGCCGGCATCGGAGGTGAAGAAAAAGCGGGCATTGAACCCTGGTTTGAAGACAAGCCGGTGGGTTTCGGCAAGCAGATCGAAGAAGCTTCCGGTGGCCGTCTCGAGGTCGTGCGAACTGTGATCTGTGGGGACAACTTTGCTGCGGAAAATCTCGAGGAATTCGAAAAAACCGTTCTCCCCTGGATAAAAGAAGTTGACGCGGACCTTCTTTTCGCGGGCCCGGCCTTCGGTGCCGGGCGTTACGGAACCGCTTGCGGGACTCTTTGTGACCGCGTTTCATCGCGATTGGGGCTGATCGCGGTCTCTGGAATGCATGAGACAAACCCTGGGGTGGATGTAGCGAAAAGGACGACTTACGTTTTGAAGACGGGAGATTCGGCGAGAAAAATCGGCATGGTCGTTTCAGAGATGATCCGCTTTGGCCTTCGTCTTCTTGATGGAGATGAGATAGGGAGTCCGGAAGAGGAAGGATATCACCCCCGTGGGGTCCGGATAAACTTCCGAAGAAAAGAGCGAGGATCGAAAAGGGCCGTATCCATGCTCCTCAAGAAAGTCCACGGCGAGCCCTTCGAGACGGAACTGCCCATGCCGGTTTATGACCTCGTCCCGCCAGCGCCTCCCGTCGTGAACCTTGAGGAAGCCCTTATTGCCATCGGTACGGAGGGGGGCATAGTCCCAAGAGGTAACCCCGACCGGATTGAGGCTCACAACGCTTCCAAATGGTGTGCCTATTCCCTGGCGGGTTTGGACAACCTCAATAAAGGTGATTACGAAGTCGCCCACGGTGGCTATGACTTGGTCCATGCTACCGAGGACCCCGACAGAGTTTTACCTTTGGATGGCATGCGACGCCTTGAAAAAGCAGGCAGATTCCGAAAACTGCTTGAAAAATATTTCGTCACCGTGGGGAACGTCACGGCGGTGAAATCAGCTGAGCGGTATGGGCGCGAGATCGCGGCGATGCTTCACGATGAAGGAGTCGATGGAGTGGTGATGACCTCCACTTGAGGCACCGGCACGCGTTGCGGCGCAACGCTGGCAAGGGAGATCGAAAGATCCGGGATACCAACAGCCCTGATCACGGCCATACCGAGCATCGCCCTCACCGTTGGAGCCAACAGGATAGTCCAGGGGGTGGCGATACCTCACCCCGTCGGTTCCATCACGGAAGACAGCTACGAGGCGGAGATGGAGATAAGGATGGAGATATTGGAGCGAGCTCTGAACGCTCTTTGCACGCCCATCACGGAACAGACCGTTTTTCGCAGGGGAGAGCAGGTGGAGGTGGCAGGGACTGAAAAGAGGTAAACAGCTAACTGAAAAGATGGTGATTTCTAACAACCCCTTGGTGCTTCGCAGATTCGATGGAAGCCTTCCCGTGGAAGGGGGTCCTGTGGAAGTTTTCAAGAAGGCCCTGGCGTTGCTTGAAGAGGGTGCGGCATTATCCGGCCACTCTCTTTCTGGAAGCATACGACTCACTGCCAATCCTTACAGATCCATCGTCGTAGAACCTCTCGAGAAGGGTCGTCTGGATAAAAGGGGAATAGTCGTCCTGCTTGATTCAATAGATCGCGTCGAGAGTGCGTCGCGGGAAAGACCAGTCCTGCAGGAAGTCCTGCGGGACTACGCCTATATTGACCTCGATCTTCTCGAGAGTTGGTTCGGTTGCCAGGAGAACTAAAATAGTCCCTGGCCCGTAGTGGAACAAAACCTGGAAACCTTAAGGTGCTTCTCCGACGCAGTGGTTCTTCAGGGTTCCCACGCCTTCAATCTCCACTTCGACCACATCGCCGGCCCTCAGGGGGCCAATGCCCGCCGGCGTGCCGGTGGCTATCACGTCGCCGGGCGAGAGCGTAGCGAAGCGGCTTATGAGGGCTATGATCCTGGGCACGGGAAAACCCATCTTGTCCGTGTTGGAGGACTGGACGACCTTGCCGTTGAGCCTGGTCTGGATATCCCTGCCTCCTGTTTCACGGCTGTCCACGAGCCACGGTCCCATGGGGCAGAAGGTGTCGAAGCTCTTCGAGCGGGTAAGGCGCGCGTCCTTCTTCGACAGCGCCCGGGCCGTGACGTCGTTGAGGCAGGTCAGGCCGAAGATCACGTGCCGCGCCTCGGCTTCCGGGACGTTTCTGCACCTCTTCCCGATGACCACCGCCATCTCCCCCTCGTAGTCGATCCTTCCCGGCCTGCCAGGGATGAGGATCGTGCCCTCGTGTCCCAGGAGCGAGTTGATCCCCTTGAGGAAGATGTTCGGTTCCTCCGGCATTTCCAGGCCGTACTCCTCCGCGTGGTCGGCGTAGTTCAGTCCGACGCAGAAGATGTTCCCCGGCTCCGCCGGCGGGAGGAGGTTTACTTCCCCGATGAGGGTTTGTTCCCCCGTCGGCTCCCGTGTATCCCAGGGCGGGCGCCCCCGCCAGGGCGGATATCACGTCGCCCTCCAACATCCCCCAGCAAGTATCCTCCGCCTTCTGGTACCTGACGAATTTCATGGACCTTCCTCTCCTTTTCCCCGCTGCCTCCCCCTTATCCGTCGACAGCTGTTTTTTAAGGGAATCCATCGGTGCCTCCCCATCGCGGCGCCAAGGCCATGGAGACCACCATTCCAGTATAGCCCTTTCGGGGAAATGGCGGCGGCAGACCGCCTCGATATTACCCAACCGCCAGGAGCGCTATCCCGGCCAGGATGATCACCGACCCCGTCATCCTGCGTTTTCGATCCCCTTCTCCGAGTACCGTCGTCCCCAGGTACGTCCCGATCACGACGCTGATCTCCCTCGCTGGCGCTACCAGGCTCAGGGGGGCGACGGAGAGAGCGTACAGCACGGCCAGGTAGGCCGAGGCCGACAGGAATGCGATAAAAAGGGCGGGCCTTCTGTTACGATCCCACTGGTGGAAGATTCCCTCGGGGTCCCGGAGGGCCGGGAGGGAAAGAAGCATGGTCTGGAAAGCGACGATAGCGAAGACGGCCGCCCCGTCCACCAGGGAATACCCGGCAATGCAAGCCCCCGTCGCGATGCCCAGGAGGGGTGCCGCCCTCGAGCAAGAGTCCCTGAACAGGGAAACGCCCCCGGCTATCCAGAAGATTCCTGCGATGACCAGGCCGGTCCCGGCCTGGTTCAGGAGCGTGGGGTCCTCGCCCAGCAGCGCCATCGCCAGCAGGGTGGAAAGAAGAGGTCCCGTTCCCCTTGCGAGGGGGTAGACGACGGACAGGTCCCCCGCCTTGTATCCTTTTTGGAGAAGGATGTAATAGCCGGCTTCGAAGGCGGCGCTGATCACTGCCAGGAAGATGAAAGTCTTACCGAAGCAGCAGTTGCTCCCCCAGGAGGCACGAAGCGCGAAGGGGAAAAGCAGCAGGGAAGCCAAAAGGGAGAAAAGCCAGGCAAAAGCTGCGCCGCCGGCGACGCGCTTGGCGACGAGGTTCCATCCCGCGTGGAGGAAAGCCGCTGTTACGAGCAGGAACAAGGAAAACAACGTCATGGCAGCCGTTGACTGTTCGCGCCTTTTGGCTTTTCCGATTCACGACTGGCGATTCACGGTTTCTTCACTCCACCCCCGATTCCACCACCGTCAGCGTCGACTTCGAACCGTCCAGCACGGCCCGGGCCCCCAGGGGCAGGGTCGCCTTCTTCGGGCCGTGGCCAAAGCATCCGTTTATCAGCGTCGGCTTCCCTTCGGGGACAATGATCGCCTCCAGGACCTCCGGCAGCGTGAAGGATTCCTTCGGCTTCCTGGGAGGAATATGGGTGAACTGGCCCAGCACGATCCCCGCCGCGTCGTC
>JAAYIZ010000258.1 GCA_012523215.1 Thermovirga sp. | reverse complement strand
GATTCTCAACGGCCCTTCCGTTACAGCGGCGCCTTCCTTCTTTTCCTTTTCAAGATAGGTTTCAACAACCATGGTATTCACCCTCTCGTACCACCCAGAATTTGAATTCTGGGCACTATCTCTAAACTCTCTTTTCCCAATTGCCAGACCATGGCTTTCCCGAGGTCTTTGGAACAACCCGGGGGACTTGCGCCCCCCGGATCATTGCGAAACTCATATTGAAGCGGGAAGTACCATGCGTTTGCAAACTATTTCTTCAGCACTTCCATCGTTCTATTAAAGTATTCCTCGCCGATATCTCCCTTGAGTGCCGGCCATACTTTCTCCTCCGCCTTTTTAACTATGACATCGAATTCTTCCGGCTTGATGTAGATAACCTTTACACCAAAATCGGCCAGCCTCTTTTCGTTTGCCTTTTGAGCTTCGGGAGCAGCTTTCCATCTCTTGGCCTCTAGTTCACGGCCTAGCCTCGTGAGAAGATCCTGGTCCTCCTTGGAGAGCTTATTCCAAAGATCCTTATTCATGTACCAAAACCACATTTCAAAGTGGTCATTAATGACAAGGTACTCCTTCATGAGGTCCCTGAGGTCTGCATAGTACCCCTCGGCCCCTGCTCCGATAGCCCCGTTGACTATGCCCGTCTGCATGGCCGTGAAGGTCTCGGCCCAGGGAATGGGGGTGGCCATGTATCCCAAAGCATCAGCGGTCAACTCATAGGATTTGATCGGCGGGACGCGGATCTTGATGTTCTTGGGAACACTGGGGTCTCCTGGAGCCGGGGCTTCTTTGCCCAGCGCGATTCCTCCAAAATAGTTCGGCCATCCTGAGATAAGATGAATGTTCTCCTTCTTGTCGAGAACCTCATCCACTACTTGGTACACTACCCCTTCCGTGCCGAAGAGTTTCTCCGCCTCTTCGTAATTAGTGGCCAGGTATGGCGCAGCTGTGAGATTCAGGGCCTTGGAGACCGTCGTACCCAGGCAGGCCAACTGCATCTCGATGGCACCCATCGATACTCTTTCCTGGACGACAGTATAGTCACCCAGTTGGCTTGCGGGGAAAATGTCGATCACGATCCGTCCGCCGGATTCTTCCTTGATCTTTTCGACAAGCCAGTTAACGTCCTTGTCGACATCCGTCCCGGTGGGCCTGATGTGACCGATCTTCCACTGGTACTGCGCCGCCGCGACAGCCGTGCCGGTCGCTGTGACCATGACGGCCACCAACAATGCGGCCCCAAGAATCAACCATTTCGTTCTCATCTCTTTCCCCTCCCCTTTTATATTCATTTTTTCCTTGCTGTTCACTGGCAACATTCCACTGTCACCAGTGAAATTTCCCCTTTATCAGGCCAAGAAGATTCCTTCTTGACCTAGATAAAGGGAAATTCCCTTCCCACGCCTTTTTCAAGAGCTTTTAGGTAAGCCAGAGTAGCAACGGTAACATCCATCGCCCCTGTACCTATGGGAATGCAGAGGATCCTTTCCTCCGGGTTTTCTCTGCCCTTCTTCTTTCCTGCAACGACTTCCCCTATGGTCCCGTACAGGTCCTCTTCCCCGAGACGACCTGATTCGCTGACATCCTTGAGCGCTCCCCTGTGCAAAGTCTGCCCGACATGATCCACGATGATCTTGTCCACTGAAAGGATCAGTTCATCCTCACACTCTCTGAAGGAACCCAAGGGACAGACGGTGACACCTTCACCTATCATGTCGTTCCTGATGAACTTGTTCCGGGCGTGGGTTACCGACACAACCGCGTGGGCTCCCTTGACGGCGTCTTCCGGCCTGTCCATTACCCTTATAGGCACCCCAAGTTTGGCGGTCATTTCTTCTGCAAAGATCTTAGAAGCTTCTTTCTTAATATCAAAAACCCGGAACTCCTTTACCTTGAAAGCGGTGGCAATGGCTTCAGCCTGGGTCCGTCCCTGGGCTCCGGCTCCATAAAGAGCTATTACAGGGTTTTGGGGTTCTGATACCAGGTATTTCAGGGCAACCGCTGTCTGGGCCCCTGTCCTGAGAGCCGTCACGAGGGTTCCATCCATGACGGACAGGAATCTACCATCCCTGGGGTCAACGAGGAGGATCATCCCGCTTATGTAGGGCAATCCCTTCTTCGGATTATCTTCCCATCCCCCTATAAACTTGATCCCTGCTGACTCAAGCCAACCGAT
>JAAYIZ010000257.1 GCA_012523215.1 Thermovirga sp. | reverse complement strand
TCGGCGCTCTTCTGCGCTAGGACGAGGGCTTCCTGCAGGGACTGCTTCAATTCTGTGTATTCCCTGATCTGTTCATCAAACCTTGAAAGCTGCACTTCCAGGGTCTTGATCCTTTCCGAGTAAGCCTGCAGGCTTTCGGCTACCTTTTCAAGGAAATCCTCGACCTGCTCGGGGTTATAGCCCCTCATGGCCTTGCTGAAATTGATCCTCTCGATATCAAGAACGGTCAACAGATCTGCCAATTCTTTCCCTCCCTGCCCGCGGGGTCAGTATTGTCTCCTGCCGAAAAGGGCGGTCCCTATTCGCACCATGGTGCTCCCTTCCATCACGGCATATTCAAAGTCGTCGCTCATGCCCATGGAGAGAACAGGAAGTGGAAGACCAAACCGCGATTGGGTTTCATCCCTCAATTGTCTCATGGCGGCAAAGAGCATCCTGGTCTTTCTCTCGTCGAGCCCCAGGGGCAGGACCGTCATCAAGCCCTTCAGGTCGAGGTTTGTACTTCCCTGCAGGATATCCTCCACCAGGTGTCCGAGAGCATCTCTTGACACGCCGAATTTGTCAGGATCATCCCCAATATTCACTTCCAGGAGGACCTGCAGTTTTTTACCGGCAGCGGCGCAGGCCCTGTCAAGGGCCGAAGCCAGTTTCGAGGAGTCCACGCTCTGGATGCAGCTGAAGATCTCCACCGCTTTCTTGGCCTTGTTCCTTTGCAGATGCCCCACCAGGTGCCACGGAATGCGTGACCTTGACGTGGAAGGATCCCACTTGGAAAGGGCTTCCTGTACCCTATTTTCACCCAGCGCGACCACGTCGCAGCGGGCGGTCTCTTCCATCTCTTCGATCGTTCGGGTTTTGGTGACGGCCACGATACCGACCCCATCGCCGTCGAGGCCCGACCGGGCTGCCGCCCTGGCGATCCTCTCTCGGACCGCGATTATGTTGTCTTCAATGGTACTCACCAGATCCTCACCTCTCCCTCGTCGACTTCCGCCGCCGATGCTATCACCAGGTCACCCGGCTCAAGCCCTTTTTCGACCAGGAATCGCCTTCCTGATACCGGTATCCCGTTCACTTCGATGGCGACGGATCGGTCGCCGGTGACGAGGAAGACCATCTTTTTCCTATCCCTGAGGATGACAGCGCTTTCAGGAATGAGTACACCCCTCACGTCCCCTGCATGAAGCAGGTAGAAGATTTTTCTCGAGAGGATCTCTTCCGACGAGAAGAACGGAAAAGTGAGGTAGACCTTGTAAATGGGGCCAAGGTCGTTTACGGCTCGAACTTCCGCCCGGAAAGGCAGATCGACGGCAGATCTTTTCACGTCGATATGGTCCCTTTCGGAGGGATCCCACCCGAGGGACGATTTCTCCACGTAGGCCACACACCTCAAGGATTGCGGCTGGGGTATGAATTTACCGATAGAACCCCCTGGTGAGGCCTTAAGGCCTTCATCCAGGTAACGGAGCGGTCCCGGATGGGGGAGCTTGGAGCTCCCGGGCCAAAGGGTGCCATAGGACCAGTTGCCTTCTGCACCGTCGACGGCCGCCATGAAATAACCAGGGTTGGGAGTTTTCACCTGCCCCTTGCCCGAGGAGGAAGACACCTGGGCTACCACCTCACCCTTGGCACAATAGACAGGACCCCTCCCCCGGGGAAAGGATACAGTCCCCTCCAGGGGTGAAGTCAGCAAAACTTCTTCCCAGATCAGCACGCCTTCAAAAGGTATATCCAGGGAAAGGACTGCCGGCTCCGCCACGGCGAGGTCGGGTCTGAGACGGAAGTAGCGATTCCACCAGGCTTTATATACGAAGACAGCCCCAACAACAATGCAGGCGGTGAAGAAATAGTAGAGCGCATTCGTCACGGTTTTACTTTTCATATTTTTATCATATCACTCTCCGGTTCACGATAAAGCCCGTTTACATATCCTGGCAGGACTTGGAGGAGCTCCGAGATATCGTTGATGACCGCCAGGGCTCCTCCGCCCCAAAGTACTTCACGGCTGGTCCCTCCGGTGGCCAATCCGATAAACCCGACACCGGCCCTTCT
>JAAYIZ010000256.1 GCA_012523215.1 Thermovirga sp. | reverse complement strand
GAGCATATCCGAAAACAAATGGTTTCGGTACTCTAAAACTGACCACTTTTATTGGAAACGACAGCCGAAAATTGACCACCTGACCATCGCTCCGTGTATCATCGGCGAAAAGTTAACGACTGTCGAGGATACCGGAGGGGGAAAGGATGCTGGAGGTGGAACAGTACGAATACATAAGGACCGCCCATCGTATCTACAACAAGAACGTCAGTGAAATAGCCAGGGAGACGGGTCATTCAAGAAACACCGTCAAAAAAGTCCTTAGGGGCGAATACACGGGCTACTCCAAAAGAGAAACCCAGCCCTGCCCTGTGCTAGGCCCCTTTCACGACGTCATCTACAAGTGGCTTGAGGAGGATCTGGGAAAGCCCAAAAAGCAGCGTCACACGGCAAAGCGAATATACACCCGCCTGATGAAAGAACTCGGCTTCACCGGAAGCGAGACGACGGTGCGCCACTACGTTGCGTCGGTTAAGAGGAGCCTGGGTCTCAAAAGCAGCGAAGCCTTCGTCCCCATGGAACCCGTTCCGAGGGGCGAGGCGGAAGTCGACTGGGGCAGCGCCACGGTCATCCTGGGCGGCGAAGAAGTTCGTGTAAAGATGTTCTGCATGAGATCGAAGTACTCCAGCATGCCCTTTGTCCGCCTCTACCCCTGCGAACGACAGCAGGCCTTCTTTGACGGGCTTGCACGGGGTTTTGAATACTTCGGTGGCGTCTTTCCGGTGATGATCTTTGACAACCTTACGTCCGCGGTGGAGAAAATACTCCTGGGCAAGGACAGAAAGGAGCGGGAAAGCTTCGTCCGCTTTCGTTCCTGGTACACCTTTGAGGGTCGCTTCTGCACTCCGGGGCGGGGCAACGAAAAGGGCGGCGTGGAGGGTTTTGTGGGCTATGCCCGCCGCAACTACATGGTCCCTCTTCCCCGGGGCGAAAACCTGGAAGAGATCAACGACCGGCTCCTTGAGGAGTGTATCTCCAGCGGGGAGCGCAAAATAAGCGGTAGGGAGGGGACAATAATGCAGCTTCACGAAAGGGAAAAGGAAACCCTCGTCCCTCTCCCCCGGCACCCCTACTGCAACGAGCGGACCGTCTCCGTCAAAGCGGACAAATACGCCACCGTCATGGTGGACAAAAACCGCTACTCCATACCCGCCTCCTACTCCGGCCGCCTGCTCAGAGCTATCATGACCGTCGGGGAAGTAGCAGTCTACTGCGGGGAAAAGCGTCTGGCCGTACACGGCAGAAAGTACGGCAACAACCACTGGGTACTCGACGGTGACCACTACCTTGAACTCCTCCGGGAGCGCCCCGGAGCCTTCCGGGACGCCCGGCCCCTGAGCGAATGGAGAAAGACCTGGGGCAGATCATTGACCACCCTTCTGGAGCAGTTCCTGGACCGCCATGGTGAAAACCGGGGCGTCAAGGAGTTCATCGACGTCCTCCTCCTCACCAGGACCTACGGTCAAAACCGCCTGGAAGAAGCGGTCGCCCGGGCTCTTGAGACGGGCCTTGGCAACGCCGCCGGGATCCGTCACATCCTCGAGAGCGCCGAAAGGCGGGAAGAAACGGTCCCTCCGCTGGAGGACGGCAGATGGAAAGTCCTCCCCGCGGCCGACATATCGGCTTACGACGCACTGGGTTCGGGACAATGAACGCTGGCCACCTGCTGCAACTTCACGAGAACCTCAAAAATCTCAACCTGGGCAACATGGCCAAGCATCTTGAAGAAAGGATTCGGCAGTCCGAGGCGTTGGGCGCCAGCTACGGGAACTTCCTCCTGGAACTCACCGAACTTGAACTCCAGATCCGGCTTGAAAACAGGGAAAAAAGGCGGCTTAAGGAGGCCCGCTTCCCCCTGGTCAAAACCCTTGGGACCTTCAACTTCGAAGAGGCTCCGCAACTTGACAGAAGACTCATAGGGAAACTTGCCGCCGGAGACTACATCACCGACCGCAGAAACGTCCTCTTCCTCGGCAAAAGCGGCTGCGGCAAAACTCACCTTGCCACTGCCCTTGGCATAGAAGCCTGCCGGGACAACAGGAGGGTCCGTTTCACCACGGCCTGCAACCTTGCCAATGAACTTCTGGAAAGCCGGGACGACAAAACCCTCACCCGCACCCTGGGCAAATATGCCCGTTACGACCTGCTCATAGTGGACGAACTTGGTTACGTTCCCTTTTCGAAGGAAGGAGGCGAACTTTTATTTCAGGTCTTTGCGGAACGGCACGAGAGGGGATCTGTAATAGTAACGACGAACCTTGGATTCGGAAGCTGGACGGAGGTGTTTGGAGACCCCAACATGACGGCGGCCTTATTGGACCGCCTGACTCACAAGGCACACATCATCGAGTGCACCTGGGAGAGCTACAGGCTGAAGGAAACATTGAGGGAGGGAAAAAAGAGAAGGCAGATAGAACTTAAAACGACGGCCGCTGAAGAGTGAATGGAGTGGTCAAAATTCGGCTGTCGCAGGTGGTCAGTTTTGCATTGACAAAACTAACAAATTTAAATTCTCATCCGTCATCACTAAGGTGCCATGCCCGGGATGACAAAAAAGGACCATCCTATCCAATGGCCACCTACGGTATACGTTCGAGACCTGGTATTGCCTTTTTATCATGCCTCAAAGGTTGCACCGATTTTGCCTTTCCTTTTGTCATCGGGCTCCTATTCCCTGACGGTTGCCACCTTTTTCCTCATTTTTGTATGCAAATGCTCAAAATCAAGCTCTGACCCCAATCAGTAGCGGAAGAGGGCGGCGAGGTCGGAGCCGCCGGGAACTTCTTCGGGGGCAACGGCGTATACTTTGCCGCCGCCCTTGAGGGTGCTGACGGCCGCCAGGTCGAGAAGGTCGCGGTTGCCGAAGGCGTGAGCGTCTTCCAGCACCATGACACCGCTTTCAGCGTCGTAGCACCCCCAGGCTTGTTTGCCCAACGCGACAAAGAGGGTGTCGACCCTGCCCTGGACCGAGGCGGGGACAACCTCTTCCAGGGAATCGGAGGTCTTGCCCGTCCCCTGGAGGTGTCCGAAGCGTTCCAAGGCTTCCTTCTTTGATCGCTCGAAGAGGGGTTTGACGATCTTCCCGGCCTTCTCCCGGATCTCACTGTCTTTGAAGGCCTCGGGGTTCCCCTCGATAGATTCTT
>JAAYIZ010000255.1 GCA_012523215.1 Thermovirga sp. | reverse complement strand
GCTATTATCTGCCAGTGGCAGCTATAAGAAGAGAGGGTCCAATTATGACAGAGAGGGAGAGAAGGCTGGAAAAACTGGCGGAGGTCCTCACCAAAAGCGACGGCCCCACTAGCGGTGCCGAACTCGCTGAACTCTTCGGTATCAGCCGCCAGGCCGTCGTCCAGGATATCGCCATCCTCAGGGATCGGGGCCTGCCGGTCATGGCAACTGCCCGGGGTTACGTCCATCGAGAAGCCAAACCCAGGAGGGTCTTCCCCGTTCGCCATGACACCGAAGATATCGTCGACGAACTTAACACGATGATAGAAGCCGGGGGGCGGGTGATCGACGTCGTAGTCGACCACCCTGTCTACGGCGAAATCCGTGGGAACCTCGACCTCGCCTCCAGGGAGGAAGTGGCTCG
Organism: Thermovirga sp.; assembly: GCA_012523215.1. Taxonomy (NCBI): domain Bacteria; kingdom Thermotogati; phylum Synergistota; class Synergistia; order Synergistales; family Thermovirgaceae; genus Thermovirga; species Thermovirga sp. The sequence goes on along the minus strand of JAAYIZ010000255.1, from coordinate 1,904 downwards.
CTTCGTCAACATCCTGAAGAGCACGGGCCAGTCTCCCCTGCTTACCCTCTCGAGAGGTTTTCATGCCCACACTGTGGAAGCCGACGATGAAACGACACTGGACGCGATAGAAAAAGCCCTTGCGGACAAGGGCTACCTCGAAATGGATTGAACTCCGGAAGGGGAGACGATCGGTCATGACACGCAAGGAAAAGATTTGGATACTTTTTTCGCTACTCTACGGGATCGCAAACGTGGTGGTGCCCTTCACCATACTTAAGAATGAGGGCACGCTGGTCGGCGCCTTCCTCTTCTGGAACCTCATCACTGCCGCCGTACTTCTGGCGGGGGCATGGATCACCTCGGGCTGGACGGGAAAAGGCAGCCAGGAGGGGGAGGTCCGCCGATGAGCAGTACCCTGATTTTAGCCGGCATCGTCCTATGGTTCGCCCTTGGTTCCCTTCTTTCTTGGCATGCCAGGAGAAACCTGGGGAAAGGCATGATAGAATACTTCCTGGCCGACCGCAAGGTCGGCGGGTTCATCTCCGCCATGACCTACAGCGCGACCACCTACAGCGCCTTCATGATGGTCGGCATCGTGGGCCTCACCTACACTTCGGGAATCGGCAGCCTGGGCTTCGAGATGACCTACCTGGCCGCCACGGTGATACTGATGGTGATCTTCGCCCCCCGGTACTGGGCGGCGGGGAGGATCTTCGAACTTGTCACCCCTTCAGAACTCCTTTCGAAGCGCTACGGCAGCCCGGCGGCGGGAGCCGTTTCGGCCGTCCTTTGCCTTGTCATGCTCGTCCCCTACGCATCGGTCCAACTCATGGGGACAGGCTATCTCCTGGAGGTACTCTCGGGAGGCAACCTGTCCTTTACGACGGGCATGCTCATCGCTGCCGGCGTATCCTTCGCCTTCTCATGGTGGGCCGGGTTGAGGTCCGTGGCGCTGACCGACGCTTTCCAGGCCGTGATAATGCTTGCCGCCAGCCTCCTTCTGCTAGGCTTCATCGCCTTCGCTCTCTTCCCCGATGGGTTATTGGTAGCCCTCTCGGCCAGGCGGGATCTCCTGGAAGTCTCCTGGTCCTTTCCCCTGTTCCTGGGGCTGACCCTACCCTGGGCGTTTTTCGCTGTGACCAACCCCCAGGTGGTGCAGCGCCTTTACATCCCATCCAGCGTAAGAAACCTTCGAAAGATGATCCTCGGCTTTTCCGCCTTCGGCTTCATCTATACCATCCTTTGCGTGGTCTTCGGCCTCGCGGCCGCGGCGAAGATGCCCGGGCTGGAAAAGGCCGACAACGCCATGGCCATGCTGCTCTCGTCAGTACCGGCCCCGCTCGCGCTGGTCGTTTTTCTCAGCATAATGGCGGCGGCCGTGTCGACCATGAATTCCATCATTTTGACCCTGAGTTCCATGTTCGGCAGGGACGTGGTGAAGGCCTTCCTCCCCGGCATACCGGAGGAGACGGAACTAAAGATCTGCCGGCTGCTCATCCCTGTTATAACGATCGTTTGCTTCTTCTTCGCCCGGATGCAGCTCGGCCTCATAGCTGTCCTGTCCGCCATGGCCTCCGGAGGGCTGCTCATGCAGTTGCCAGCCACCGTGGGGGTATTCTTCTGGAAAAAGGCTACCGCGGCGGGAGCCGTGGCCAGCATGGTCTCCGGGGGGCTCGTGGTGGGCTACATGTATGTCGAGGGGATGAAGCCCCTGGGTCATTGGCCTCCCCTATGGGGCATCCTCCTGTCGGGGGTGGTATTCGTCGTTGTCAGTCTCGTGACAAAACCTCCCCGGGATACGGACCATTTCCTCTCCACCGTGGAGGGCTTCGTCAGGGACCGGTTCTGGAGTTAATGTACCTCCTGGTCCAGGGACAGGCCTGGATGCATATACCGCAGATGATGTGGGACCACCCCTTCTC
>JAAYIZ010000254.1 GCA_012523215.1 Thermovirga sp. | reverse complement strand
ACCGGCAGATCGCCCCCGCATCGTCCATGTAGGCGAACTCCCCCTCGCGAGGTGGTTCCTCCTCCTCGGCGCCGAGGGGTAAAAAGGGCTCGCCGCCCCCTGCCGCCGCCAGGCGGATATCGCCCACTACGGTGTCCAGATCCTCCGCTCCGCAGGGGAAGAGGAACTTGAGGGACGTTATATTGTAAAGGTCCACCAAGGGGTTGATCGACGGGGGGCAACTGCCCTTCACCGCTCTTTTCGCCAGACCCTCGATGGAAGAGCGGTAACCCTTGGGGGCGCCGAAGGCGCGGTATGCCTCCCTCCAGGGAACGAAGTAGGGACTCTTGCCGAAGGGCACGTCGCCCAGCCGTGAGGCCGCTTCCCGGCAGGCCTGCGCCAGCGCCTCCGAGCCATTCCAGGGTACGGCGTTGTCCATATCTTTGATGACAAGCCCGCAGATCCGGGCCTGGGGGAAAAGTACGAAAATCTTTTTGTCTATCATGAACTTCCGCATCGTTTCGTATCCTTCCCGCTGATCGCCCATCATGCCGGGGTCGCTAAGGGGGACCGGGCTTTTTTGTCCAATCGCCTGTACGGTCACTCGGGGGTCGGCACCCTTGATTTTATGTTGTTAAAAGTATTCATAATATGTCTACCCGCGATCAATCCTACAAGATCGCTATCTTTTTCTTCCAGAGCTCTGACAAGCCTTTTGTGATCGATCTTGGGGTATTACGATCCAGGATTGATAAAAAACTCAACATTAGGTTTTTGCTCCGCACAATAACGATCGTAATAGTAAATGTAAAGTTATGATCTCAGGAAAATCGACCGGCCATGCTTGATTAGGTGTGTGTTTCCTGAACCTCCAAACACCAACATGTTGAATCTCCCGTTAATATTACAACAAAGGTTCGGATCAGATCCGAGGTAGGCTTTTTCCTCCTGTTGTAGCAATTCTCCCAACACGGCTATCCTGTTTTTTCGCATTATCAGCACATCTTCTTGGGCGACAAGAACCTCCAGAGTCGACCTTAAGATAAAGCACTTCCCTCATGTCCTCCAAGCTAAACAGGGGAATAAACAACCGCGGAAAGGCTTGTTGTCCAGAACACCTTCGGCGGCACATTAATGCCTTAAAAGTCGGTCATATTACATCGAAGTTCCTACTAACAACTTTTTCGACGTAATCAGAATTAAAAGCGAATAGGAGCGCCCCATAACGGCTAAGACTGAAAGAAACTGTATCTCCTACTCTTAAAGACCTCCTCGAATTCTGTATATCCAGTACCAAGTGGTCGCTGGAGGCCCCCAGGATCGTAATTCCTTCCTCTTGAGGTTCAAGATCAAAGGGTGTTACATCCTGTCGGCCTATTGCGACAATTCCGCGCCTTCTGATACCCCTATCTTCAAAATGGGGAGTATTCCCAAAGGCGTCTTTGGCTATCTTACCTACCGGTACAGTGGGCTTGAAATAGATCTCTATCAGCTCAGCGTCAAGCCTCATTGTGTCCTGCCTGAAGCCGGGGATGTTTTCCTTGCCGCACATCCCCCTGAGGATTCCCCCTCCGACCCTTAAATGGTTTATCTCCGCGGGTATCTCTTTAGAATTGAGCATTTCATAAAAGACCCTGGTACCTCCCGGTGAAATCAGCCACCGGTCGGCACCCAGTTCTGTCTTAACCTGCAGTCCCAGTTTTACCAGCTGGTCCATATTGTCAGCGGAAGGGAGAACTCCTCCGAAGCATCCAAGGTTTGTCCCGACACCTATACATGCTACCCTTTTCAAGGAACGAAACAATTCGATGAACTCGCCGACACGATCGGGCCAAACACCTTCCCTTAAGTCGCCCAGGTCGATCATTAATAAAACTTCAAAGTTTATCCTTTTATCATTGCAGGTTCTTTCCAGTTCCAAGACCGCTTCTTTCATAGAGACCAGGCACCAGTCAGCGATCTCTACCAATTCATCGATCTCGCTCAGCATAGGGATCCGGAGTAGCCCCAGTCTGCAATCTATCGATCCTGCCCTGAGTTTTCGCAGATTCTTCAACCTGCTGTCCATCAGGGACTGGATCCCACCGTCAAGGATCGCCTCGGAGACTTTTAAATCGGCACAGACACCTTTTACTACTGAATCGATACTGATACCCCGTTCATGGCATACCTGCAACGCGGTGGAAGCATTATGCCGAATCGCTTCAAGGTTTATCCACAGGGTTGGATTCATTTTTCATAGTACCAACAGGCTACGAAATGATCAGGGCCTATCTCTTTTAGTACCGGGGTTTCAATAAGACAACGGGGCTCTTTTATTTTGCACCGGTGAGCGAAAACACACCCTTTGAAATCTTCTGTTGGGGCGCTGAGAGCCTCTTCCGTGAGAACGACAGAATCCATTGTCCTCTTGCCTAACACCGGGACGGCGCTTAGAAGTGTTTGGGTATAGGGATGAGTGGGATCGTTGAAAATAGAATCACAAGGCCCATATTCCATCAGACTTCCCAGGTACATCACCCCTACTTTGTCACTGACATGGCGAACTACGCTCAAATCATGAGCGATGAACAGGTAGGATAGGTCGAACTCCTTTTTTAGATCGAGTAGAAGATTCAGGATCTGGGCCTGAATGGAAACATCCAGGGCTGAAACGGGTTCGTCGGCGACTATAAACTCGGGAGACACCGCTAAAGCCCTGGCGATACTGATCCTTTGTCTCTGCCCGCCTGAAAACTGGTGAGGATACCGATCTACTTGTTCTGGAAGAATACCCACCCTCTCCAGGTAGAATAGCGCTTTTTCCTCCGCCTCGCTCTTGCTCGAAGCCAGACCGTGAAGCCGGATGGGTTGAGCAACAATCTGGAGGACGCTATGGCGGGGGTTTAAAGAGGAGTAGGGGTTTTGGAAGATCATTTGCATCTTTCTCCTGTAAGGACGGAAGTTCTTTTCCCCAATATTCGTTACATTTTCCCCCCTGAAAAAGATCATTCCATCATCGGGCTCGTAAAGGCGGACGATGGTGCGAGCCGTTGTAGTCTTGCCGCAACCCGACTCACCGACAAGGCTGAAAACCTCTCCTTTTTCTATAGCAAAGGAAACCCTGTTAACGGCGTTGACGAACTTTCTCTCCTTGCGAATTCTTCCGTCCCTGATTACCCAACTACTCAGGAAACCTTTAGTCAAGGAGAACTTTTTAGTTAACCCCCTTACCTCTAATAGGGCCCCCCCACTTATCATCTTTTTGATCCCTCCGGGAAATGACAGCTCACTTCTCTCCCCTCCCCCATACTCCTAGCTTCGGGGAAAACCTCTTCACATATCGGTCTGCGTTTTTTACAGCGGGGAGCAAAGGCACAACCTTTTGGAAGGTTAAAGGGATTGGGGACGAGGCCTTCTATCTGATTCAGGCGCCCCCTGGGGCCATACATTTTAGGGATTGAATCCAGAAGGCCTATAGTATAGGGATGAAGCGGACTACCTATGATATCCTCCATTGTACCCTTCTCAACAATTCTCCCGCTGTACATCACAGCAATCCTGTCCGCCACCCCTGAAACGAGGGCAAGATCATGGGATATGAGTATCATCGCGCTCCCCTGATCTTTGACCAGTTGGTAAAGACGCTTGATAAGTTGTGCCTGGACAGTGACATCCAGGGCCGTAGTGGGTTCATCGGCTATTATCAAAGAAGGAGCCGTCGCGAGAGCAATGGCAATGATCACCCGTTGTCGCATCCCGCCGCTGAAGTGGTGGGGGTAATAATCTACTCTTTGCTCGGGGGAAGGCACGTCGACCATGTTTAAAAGCTGGATGGCTCTCTTT
>JAAYIZ010000253.1 GCA_012523215.1 Thermovirga sp. | reverse complement strand
GGGAATTGCGGGCTTGATAATCTTGCCACGTAATATTTGACTCGTTCCTTATCGACATCTTTGCTAATTATTGCATACTAAGACGCTATGAATCCATTCAATCCAAAAGGGAGTGATCCGGGTGAAAGCTGTTCAGATCGGCGGAGGATAGGTGGGCCAGGTGATTGCGGCGGACATGATGAAGGATTTCGAGGTAACAGTGGTCGATTTCGATGCTGATGTGCTGCGCGAGGCCGAAAAAAAATGTCCCGGCGTCAGGACGGCTTTAGCGTCGGCCACGGACGCCGCCCGGCTCGCGCCGATACTGGAGGGTGTTGACATTGTCACCGCGGGAGTCCCGGGACGTTTCGGCTTCGAAATGATGAAGACCGTCATCGAGCTGGGGAAAAGTTTGGTGGACATCTCCTTCATGGCCGAGGATTTTTATGATCTTGACGGCCTTGCTAGGGAAAAGGGCGTGACCGTCATCCCCGATATGGGCGTCGCGCCGGGGATGTCCAACTTCCTCGTGGGCAGGGGAGCATCGCTGCTTGACGAAGTCGAGGACGCCTTTATCTTCGTAGGTGGCATCCCCGCCAATGCCGTCCCTCCCTTCAACTACCAGGTCACCTGGTCCCCCAAAGATTGCATCGAGGAGTTCACTCGCCCGGTGACCATCGTCAAGGACTACCGCCAGGAAGTGATTGAAGCCACCTCGGGACTCCACCTCCGAGACGTCCCGGACGTTGGTACCCTTGAGGCCTTTTACACTGACGGTTTGAGGAGCCTCGCAAGGAATATCAGGGCGAGAAATCTCGGGGAGATGACGTTGAGATGGCCGGGTCACGTGGAGCAGATGAGGCTCCTCCGTTCCATGGGCCTCTTCGAGGAAATCCCCCGGATCCTTGGGGGCAAGGAAGTTGTTCCCCTCGACGTCGCCGCAGACCTGCTCTTTCCCATGTGGAAGATGGAGCCGGAAAAAGGGGACAGGGATCTCACCGTAATGGAGGTGGATGTGTGCGGTTTCAAGGGCCGCGATGAGGTGACCCATTCGTGGCGACTGCTTGATCACTTCGACGAGATGACCTGGAACACCTCCATGAGCCGCTGCACGGGGTGTAGCTGCGCAATCTTTGCCCGGGCTGTCGCTTTGGGACTTGTGAAGCAAAAGGGAGTGTTACCGGCCGAAAAATTGGCCTCCGATGACACTCTCTATGCCTACGTTATGGAAGAACAGAAGAAGCGAAGGATAAAATACACTGAGTCGATCAAAAGAGTCATGAGCGTAAGACAGTCGGGATCATGAAAATCATGTATAATGACCTTGAATATTTCGGGAACCTGTGATAGTTGTCTAAAGCGGATCATCACCCCCAGGGGTGGGGTTTGCCGTGGCGAAGCTTCCTGTGGCGCCATGGGCGTTCCCGGGCCGGGGCTTTGTTTCGATTTTCCTGGCCTGCTTTTGTGCTGGTCACTCCGGGAAGGAGGTGAGGCTGGGGCGTTTCTTCGGATCATCATGAATTCAGGCTCGAATCCTGTCAGAAGGAGGTTTTTTTTATGTCGGAGAAACAGCAAGTAAAGCCCAGTCTGGGCCTTTCCGTCGGCGTGTTCGTAGCCGCGGCTGTAATAATCAGTTACGGTGTTCTAGGTTTGGAAGTGGATGCTCACGTTCCCATTGTTTTTTCCGCTGTTCTTGTTTGCGTCATCGGTCTGACGGTCCTAAAGATGCCTTGGTCCCAGATCGAGGAAGGTGCCCTTAACGCCATTTCTATTGCTCTCCAGGCGATCGTCATCCTCATAATCATAGGTATGATCATCGGCATATGGATTCAAAGCGGAGTTGTGCCCACGCTGATCTACTATGGCCTGTCATTGCTGGCGCCATCGATTTTCCTGCTGGCAACTCTCCTGATCACTTCGGTCGTATCTCTTGCGACGGGTTCATCCTGGACCACCGCCGGGACGGTGGGCATTGCCCTCATGGGTATAGCCTACGGGCTCGGCATACCCGCCCCGTTGACGGCCGGCATCGTGGTCTCGGGAGCTTACCTCGGCGACAAGCTGTCGCCCCTTTCGGATACCACCAACCTGGCCCCGGCTGTAGCCGGCTCCAACCTGTTCGACCACATCAGGGCCATGATGTGGTCCACACTGCCGGTCTATGTGATTGTTATGGTCATCTGCGTAGTCCTCGGGATGAAGTATGCCGGTGGCGATCTGGATGTGGAGAAGATTGCGGCCCTCCAGCAGATGATGAAGGCCGAGTTCAACATCGGGCTTCTGGGTTTCCTGCCCCCCATCTTGGTCATAGGGCTCGCCGTGATGAAAACACCAGCCATCCCGGGCCTCTTTGCCGGTGTTCTGCTGGCTGCTATTATGTCCTTTTTCCAGGGCAACGGCTTGGGAGATATCGTTAACGCCATTCACTACGGGTATGAAGCCACCTTCTCGGCCGAGGTCGCCGGCGCCGAGGGAGAAGCCCTTCTGAACTTGCTTAGCCAGGCTAACCTGAATATTCTTCCCGAGATGGCCCAAGAGGTCGGAGAGATGGTCAGCGATCTCGTCACGGGAGGCGGTCTCGATTCTATGATGTGGACCATATCGCTGATCTTCTGTGCTCTCTTCTTCGGCGGGGCCATGGAGGCCTGTGGTTTCCTCGAGACCATAGTGGGAGCCGTCACGAAGCGGGTCAAGTCTGTCGGTGGGTTGATGGCTTCCGTCATTGGCACCTGCTTTCTGGCCAACCTCTTCCTGGGCGACCAGTACCTTGCCCTGGTCATCCCGGGCAGGATGTTCAAAGTCTCCTTCGAGGAGGCGGGGATTGCCCCGAGGAGGCTATCACGCGCCACGGAGGACAGCGGCACCATGACATCGGCCCTGATCCCCTGGAACACCTGCGGCGCCTACATGAGCAGCGTCCTGGGGGTGGCTACCCTCGCTTTCGCTCCCTACGCCTTCTTCAACTGGATGAGCCCCATCGGGTCCATAATCATGTCCTACATGAGGATAGGGATCTACTGGAGGAAGAAGGACGGCTCGGACGTGATCGCAAGGGAGAGACCAACGGATTAATACTTTGCCGGTAATTGCTGGGGTTTTTGGGGCGGCGGGGCACCCGCCGCCTTTTCATTTTTCCCACCGCATCTTTGGGATGGCGCGGTTTGACACCTCCAAATTCCAGGGTGTAGGATGATATCGAAGTGAAAGCGCTGCAATGCTTCATTTCCCTTTGAGGAGGTGTCGTTATGCCTTCACTTGACAGGAACAAGGTACCCCTGTGGAAGGGGGTTCCCGACAGCGACTGGAATGATTGGAAGTGGCAGGTTACCAATCGCATCGTCACGGTGGACCAACTGAGACAGGTCATCGACATCGACGGCGATGAAGCCGAGGTCGTTGGGAGGAGCCTGGGTAAGCTCCGGATGGCCATCACGCCCTACTTCGCGTCACTGATGGATCCCAATGATCCCAGGTGCCCCATAAGGATGCAGGCGATCCCCACGGAAAACGAGACAAGGCTGGGCAAGTCCGATCTTCTTGATCCTCTTCACGAGGACG
>JAAYIZ010000252.1 GCA_012523215.1 Thermovirga sp. | reverse complement strand
TGACGGGGCTACGGAGAAGGTGCTACAATGCCCGTCGTTCGGGGCGTAGCGCAGCCTGGTTAGCGCGCCTGCTTCGGGAGCAGGAGGTCGGAGGTTCAAATCCTCTCGCCCCGACCAGAAGAGGGAAGGGGGATCCCGTTCTTTGGGGGGATCCCTTTTTTTGATGGGGACCTTATAGGGCTAAAAAAGTCTGACGAAAGTTGACTATTGATCATGGGGATCCTATAATTACAGGTGCGGGGGAGCATAATGGAAGACTCGGTCGTGGCGAGAAATCGAAAGGCCCGGCATGATTATTTTATTATCGAAACCGTCGAGGCCGGGATGGTCCTCACCGGGACGGAAATAAAATCGGTCAGGTCCGGGAAGATAAACCTGAAGGATGGATACGCGAAGGTTCAGGGTTCCGAGGTGTGGCTCTACAACGTCCATATTTCTCCCTTTGAGCAGGGCACCTATTACAACCATGAGCCGCTACGGCCGCGGAAGCTCCTCCTGAATGCCGGTGAGATAAGGCGCCTTGGCTCGAAGACCAGGGAAAAGGGCCTGACCCTTGTTCCCTTGACGGTTTACCTCAAGCAGAACCGTTGGGCCAAGGTTGAACTGGCCCTGGTTAAAGGTAAGACGGGTTTTGACAAGCGAGAGGCGATTGCCGAGAGAGATGCCAGGAGGGACATCGAAAAGGCCGTCAAGGAAAGACGGCAACGAGAAGTTTGACAATTGAATATGGGGGCGACAGGTTTCGACGGCAGGATGGAGGATTACGGGCAGCGTGCCGAGTTGCCGGAACTCGTAAAACACGGCGCAAACAATAATTGCCAACGAAAATTACGCACTGGCCGCTTAAATAGCGTCCACGTCCCTGGGGGTTTCCGTCGCCAGGACTCCCAGTGGACGTCACCTATGGCGACTGCCCCTCGCGTGATGCTCTCGAACGCGAGGTCAAGCCCAAGAGGGCTGGGGTGAGGGCATCCCGTCTCCGGGAGGCCTGAACCGACATAAAAACGGAGACTGCGCACGGAGAAACTCGTAGTCGGCCCCTGTCGGACCGGGGTTCGATTCCCCGCGCCTCCACCATTTAGAAAAAATAAACCCGTCTCTCTGGGATCATTCTCCCAGGTGACGGGTTTTCTTTTTCCCTTGTTTCGAAATCCGGGGATTCCTGAAACGGGACTATTGGAACCATCAACGTTTCTTCCCCAGGCTCGCCGCAGCATCGAACCGGCCATGGTATGGGGTAAGCTCTGCCATCTCCACGCCGGATTCCCGGCCATCGGAGTGCCAGAAGGCCCAATACTGGCCCGGAGCCCACCCCCCTGGCCGACGTCCGTAGACGACAGGGGATCGGCACGCCACGATTAGACCGTCCGACCGGGACTGCGTCTGATCCAATGGAGAACTGATTACCTTCACCGGCCTGCAACGGGACCTCCGCCCATCGACGGGCTGGAAGGATTCCGGTCCGATGGGCACGGCATGTACCATCGGATGATGGTGGCTGCGCACCCCGATTCCAACCTGGACCTATGGGATGCCATGCCCTCCATACGTGGAGAAAGTTGCCAGTGACCGGTGGTTACGCCTGTGAGCAGACATTTGCGGCCTTATTCAGATTAAGGCGTTTGACAACCGGATCCTGCCTAAAGTATATTAAAGGAAATTTTAAGTTGGGGAAGCTGTGCCCAACATCTTCGTCGTTGCCTCTGGTGTGATGAAAAACCAATTGCCTGTGAGGACATAGAGAAATGGCCGAGATGGGAAACCACTGGTTATCAGTGGACGAGACAGGCAAGTACCCTGGTACCAACAGTGACGTCCCGTATCGCTGGGTCGACAAGCGGGCGATGCCCGGCCATCGGCGTGGCACCTACGAAATCACCAGGACTCTTCCGCGGGAATTGAAGGGGCAACTGTCCCAGCCGGAAGAGATCGCGGCCTTGCTTGAGGGGATAGATGAATGAACGAGATGTTACTGCCGGAAGCGTTTCTTCAAAAGCCTGGAATCCAGATCAATCTGGGATCAGTCAAGGCAGATTTCTGACTTGAAAATGCCGATGGTAAAAAATTCATGAAGTTGAAACAGATCGAAGTGCATGGTACTCAGATTCTTCACCCAAAAGATCGAGTACACCTATCGCTCACAGGCATAGCATCAATCGATATTATGCGTGCAAAAAAAAAGGGGCGTCATTTATACAGTTCTCAGGTCAAGAGCCAATTCAATGCTTCAACTATGATAATGACGGTACTCAGTCAACTTGGGTACCTTCGAAGGAACCTCTCGATATTGCACACTCTTCTGGCGCTGGAGCTCGGCTTGAGTTTGTTGTATTTGCTTTCCCTGTCTTTTACGGTGATCAGGACGTAACGGTTGAAACAATCAGCAACGACAACAAGACAGCGGGCTGGTGGCGTTGTGGGCAGATCGAGATTAAATATAAGCAATGGCACATCCAAATCTCAGCCCCTAGCAGAACCAAAGAGTGGGACAACGCCATCAAACAGTCAAGAGGATTGGCGGCCACACACGTCGGATTCATTCAGAAAACCGACGGCCAAGCCATGGATTGGGAAGAGACGCAGAACGTCATTACTTGCCTGCATTATTTCATGTCGTTTGCCAGAGGACATTGGCAACCTATTGGACATTTCAGACTCTTCTCGGACGATGGCATTTGCCTGCATGAACAATGGGGCATTCTGAGAGGTAGCGATCCGTTATCACATAACAACAGCCTGACATGGTGGAGCCCTTATCCACAGGCGCATCAACTTGCAGATGTATTCAAAGGATTTTGGGACTTGTGGAATGACCTGTCATGGAAAGAGGCGTTGCCAGAAGTGATCTATTGGTATCTACAGTCCAATCTGGCCGGTAGAGGTCATATGGGCGCTGATTCAGCACTGATCTTGTCTCAATCCACGCTGGAAAAACTTGCTTGGATCTATATTACTCAAATCAAAAAAGCCGTCTCGGAGGAAGCATTTCAACCGGGAAAGTTGCGGGCGTCTGATCAGATCCGACTACTGGCCACTCTAATGGATTTGCCCCACGAGATCCCGGATATCCTCGATTCCATCGAGAAAGATGTGAACGGCCAAAAGTTTGAAGATGCCTTCCATGCCATAACCAACATCAGAAATCAGCTCGTGCATTCCAAAAAGAAACACGAACTTGAATCAGACGCAGCATTTGATGCCTGGAACCTGTCGCAATGGTATGTGGAGATGTGCCTTCTCCGGCTAATGTACTAGAAAGGGCAATATGCTAATCGGGTGCGCCTCAATAATAAATGGGCGGGCGAAACGGAACCGGTTCCTTGGGCAATTACTGAGGAGGAAAGTGAATGACCTCCCAATCCCTGAAGTCCGGTTGGAAGATGGTTAAGTTCGGCGAGGTCGTCCAGAATGTTGCTGTACGTGTGGACCCCGTAGATACCAAAACAGATATCTTAGTTGGGTTGGAACATCTTGACCCCAGTACAATTCACCTGCGTAAATGGGGACATCCGGCCGATGTGACCGGACAAAAACTGGCCTTCAAAAAGGGTGATGTGATTTTCGACCGCCACCGTGAGTGTCAGCGCAAGCTCGCTGTTGCCAAGTTTGATGGAATCTGCTCGGCCCACGCCATGGTTGTCCGTGCCAAGCCCAAGGTAATTATGCTGGAGTTTTTGCCGTTTTTTCTGCAACTCGACATGTTCATGGAGCGGGCTATTGAAATACCTGTGAGCTCGCTTTCGCCCACAATTAATTGGAAAACATTGAAAACTTAAGAATTCCCCCTCCCCCACCTTGATGAACAGAAGCGCGTTATTGAGATATTATAGGCGGTGGAATCAAAACGAGATGCCCTTACCAAGGCCAATGAATCAATTAGCGTTTTGCCTGCCCATATTCTTAGGAACCTCTGAACAAAAGACCTTGATAGTTGCAACATCGGGACCTTGACAGCCGATTCCGTTTCCTGTGGATAAGCCAGGCTATATTGGCCTTTTGAAGATCATTTCAAGGCCTTCGGAGGGCTGTATAGCCCCTTTTGCCTCCTCTTTGGCCTTTTCCCCTATATCCAGGGACACTACGCCCCTGCCGGGAGCTAGAGCAGTTCCCTCCTGACCATGTAAAGGTTCGACAAAGCAAAAAAACATGGATGCCGTTGGTGTTCTTTGCAAGACCCTTGTAGCGAACCTTCCTGTATCCGAATATGTTCTTGACCACACCGAAGACGTGCTCTACCCTGACGCGGGTCCTGGAAAGCATCCTGTTCCTTTCCTTCTCCTCTTCCGTGAGCTTCCTGTTTCTGGTGGACCTTCTGTTCGTGTTATCCGAGGCCATGGGAGCCTTGCCGTTGATCTCTTCCGTCTTGCCTATCTAGGCCGAGTCCCCCATACTCCGCTTTCTCACCCCCCCCATGAAGGAGTTCGCCGATGAGATGCGAGTCGTGCCCGTTGGCAGGCGTAGTGACAAGGCTGTGGGCCAGTTTCGTGGCCCTGTCGACACCTATGTGGATCTTCTCGCTCGAAGTAGAACTGGTTGCCTTTCTTCGTAAGAATGCATTTCAGGGTCCCGCTTCTTCTCTTTGTTCTTCGTCGAAGACGGGGCGTTGATGATGGTGGCGTCGACGATGGTACCCTCGGAGAGCTTCAGTCCTCTGGATTCAAGATGGGCGTTGACCT
>JAAYIZ010000251.1 GCA_012523215.1 Thermovirga sp. | reverse complement strand
TGGTCTTCGAGCCGGTCCCCTCTATCGGGTCCATCGACTCCAGGGCTTTGTGGGGACTTCTCTATGTCGTAATCCTCGTCACCGTGATTCCCTTCCTCGTCCAAACGGTGGCCCAAAGGTTCAGCCCCGAGGTCCACGCCGCCATACTGCTCTCCCTCGAGGGTCCCTTCGGTTATGTCATCGCCGTGCTGATCGGCCAGGAAGTGCTGAACTTCCAGATAGTCTCGGGGGGCGTCATCATACTCCTCGGCGTAGCCTTGGCCGAACTCGACACCCTTCTCAGGAAGGCCTTCCGTCTTCCCGGGGCGGACGTGGTTCTTCCGGGGGGTGACCACGATGCATAGGGTAAAAAAACTGCTTCCCAGGATGGCGGGGGGCAACTTTGCCATAATGAGCTTTAGTTACGCCTATTTTATCCTGCCCCTTTATCTCGATCATGTGGGGCTGAAGTCCCAGGCCACGATCGGTTGGATCCTGGGATCTTTCTACGCGGCGTCGACCCTTCCCAGGCCCTTAATGGCTCTCCTGGTGGAGCGCTTTTCCTTCAGGACCACCCTTACCGGCGCCGCCCTCTGCAGCGCCGTCGGGAGCACGGGACTCGCTCTTTCGGGAGCCTCGCTGCCCTTTTTGATCCTCTCCAGGCTGCTCATGGGCTTCGGTTTCGGGCTTTTCCTGGACTCGTTGACCACTTACCAGACGATAGTCATCCCCCGGGAGGTGCGGGGAGGGGCCTTCGCCCTGATCACCATCGGCGCCATGGCGCCCTTCCTCTGTGTGGTGCCCCTGCTGGACTGGCTGCTCCAACATAACGGCTACGGCGTCTACCTGTGGTTCGGGCCATTGGTGGCCCTGGCTTGCGCCGTGGTCGGGATGTCCTTTGCAGGCGTGGACCGGAAAGAAGGCATGTCGGGAAAAGGAGCGGGGTGGGGTACCTATTCGCAGCTTTTTCGGCTCACCAGGGCGAGGGTCCTTTTCCTGGCGGTGTTTATCTATGGGATGACCGACGCGGCGGTGATATCGATCCCGGTACTTGCCTTGAGCAAGGGGCTCCTGTCGTCCTATTTCATGGTGACCTTCGCCGTGGTGGCCATTTTGACGAGGCTGGCGGGGTTCAGGCTCATGGACGCTTTTCCCAGGGCCATCGCGTACACCGTTGCGGCGGCCTGGAACTCTTTATCGCTCTTCGGCACGTCCTTTTCGACTTCTTCCCTGGCTTTCGCCTTCTGGGGGCTCCTGTACGGCATGGGGGTAGGTGTCGGCTTTCCCTTGTCGCTGGCGATGATAGGGGACGCGGCGCCACCGGAGCTGAACCCCAAAGCCACCGCCGTCGTGTGGTTCATACTCGACGGGTGCTTCTTCCTGACACCCGTGGTGGTAGGCTACCTCTCCTCCCTGCTGGGAGTGGCCGGCGCCTTCAGGTTTCTCCCGGCAATGCTTTTTTTCGCGGCCCCGGCCGTCTACTTCCTTCTCTGGAGGCCCCTGGAGAAAAGGGTATCCCCGTAAGTCTTCCCGAACCGGGTCGCCCTCGCCGGGGAACAGGGTCTGAGGGCGGTCGGCCTTTAACCCGCCGAGTGGCGAGACTTCCTGCGCTCCTCCAGTTGGCCCTCGCGGATATCCCTGTCTATCCTCATCCGGACGGTGACCTCGTCGTCGGTGAGCCAGAAGTATTCGGGAGGGAGATAGAGAATTTCCTCCGCGTCCGATTCGTTGAACATGATCCTGAACCGCCCGCTTTGCCCCGTTTCCATGTTGGTCACCAGGACCGCGCAGTCGCCGCAGTCATAATGGACCTTCATGTACATCCTGCACAGTTCGGCGGCCCGCTCTCTCATCCTTTCCCCAAGCTGAATGTAGTGTTCAACTTCGAGCTTCAGCACTTCCTCCAACCTCCCCCTTATTCTTACGGGAGGTAGTATAACATACTATCCTGATAAACCGATATCTGGGAGGGAAAGCCTGGGATCAAGTCATGGGGACACGGGTCGCGACGGATCACCTACTGCCCGTCTCGCCGGCACTCATCGCTTTTCCATCCTTTCCAGAAGACCGGCATCGGGAGGAGGGGAAGCAAACCGAGCAGGATGAGGACCATGGTGAGGTTTGTGCGGTCCGCCAGCGCCCCGATGGGGGCGATAAGGAGGCTCGCCAGCCCGAAGGGGAGTCCCATGACCATCGAGGCGGCGGTGCTCCTCGCGGTGGGGGCCATCTCCTGGGCGGCCGCCCCGGTGACGGGCAGCAGTCCCTGGAGGAGGGCATTGCCTATCATGTAGAGGGCAATCGAGAGTATTCCGCTGGTGAGGGCCGCCGGGACCAGGAAAAAGGGCGCCATGGTCATGGCCGCCATGGTGACCCTTCGGCGACCTAGCCTGTCGGCTATCCGCCCTCCGATCATGGGCGAGACCGTGCCCACGGTGTTTATCAGGAAGAGTATCGTGCCGATGTTCACGATGCTTCCCCCCCGGGAGGCGATGAGCAGCGGGAGGAAGAAGCGTATGCCCTCGAAGGCCGTCTCCCTGCAGACACAGGTCAGCCATACAGGGCAGATGACCGCGAAAGTCTTGGTGAAGGAACGCAAGAAGCCCAAGGGGGAGGGATAGGCTTCCGAGCCCTCCGCCTTCAGGGTCGGGATGTAGCGGATCACCAGCCAGGCCCCTACGGAGACGGGCACCAGCGTCGCGGCCACCATCAGCGGTCCGAGGCCGAAGAGTTTGACCAGGAGGACGGCGTAGATCGGGCTGAGGGTGGAACCGAGTATCCCCGCCACGGAGAACAGGGCGAGGAAGAAGGCCAGTTTCTCCGGGTCTCCCACGTACCCCACGCTTCCGTGCCCCAGGGGGTGGTAGATGGAACTGCCGAAGGCCCAGAGGCCGACCAGGATAAGGGTGACGCCATAGGTGGGTCCCAGCGGAAGTAGAGCCGCCCCCAGCGCCGTCAGCAGTGGTCCCGCGATTATCGCGTAGGGGCGGGAGAAAGAATCGGAAATGTAGCCGGCCATGGGCTGAACGACCACGTGGATCATCCCCGAGAGGGAATTAAGGAGCCCCGCCTGGGCGTAGGAGATCCCAAGCCGCCCGACGATCACCGGGACGAAGGTGGCCAGAAAAGTCCCATGGAGGTCGTTGAGAAAGTGCGTCAGCGTCAGGATGACTAACTTGCTGTTGATGGCCGGACGTTTGAGCTTCATGACCTCGACCAGGACTCCCCTCGCGAATTTTTACCGGCGGATCCAATTGTATCACTGTATACATGAACAAGCTTCCCTCGAAGGGGTGGTATTATTGGGCCATCCCTTCGCCCCAATAGGAAAGAGAGGACCAATTATGGAGAATGCCAGGCAGGCCATACTTGAACTCCTCCTGGACCTGGCCCGGATACCCAGCGTCACCCGTTCGGCTGGGGAAGTCGAGGCCGGAAGGTTCATCCATTCCTGGCTTTCGGGAAAAGATTATTTCCGTGACCATCCCGACAATATCAGGTTTATTCCTGTCCCCGGGGACTCCTTCGGAAGGGGGGCCGTCATGGCCGTCGTGGAGGCCGAACCAGCCGTCGAAGAGACCGTGATCCTCACCGGGCACTTCGACGTGGTGGGGACCGAAGACTTCGGCCCC